>JBAUWM010000075.1:0-3415 GCA_049583775.1 Nocardioides sp. | reverse complement strand
GTGGTGATGGTGCCCGAGACCATGTCTCGAGTCTAACGAACACCTGTTCGAATCGCAAGCTTTTTCCACAATCGTCGCGCGCACGCCCGTGAGATCATTGGACACATGGGCGATGAGCTGGACGTTCCGTGGCCGCCACCACCGATGGCCACTAGTCGGCTGATCATCCGCGCGACCCAGGCCAGCGACCGTCCCGGCTGCATCGAGCTGCTCTGCTCGGCGCAGGTCCGCCGTTATCTGGGCGGTCCGCGCACCCGCGCCACGCTCGAGGCAGAACTGCCTGTGACTCCACACAGTCGTCCGGGAGCGTTCGCGGCCGAGGCCGAGGGACGCTTCCTCGGAATGGTCACGGTCGCCCGTCGCGCAGCGTCCCGACCCGGCCATCTCGCACGAGGTGGCTCCGAGCTCGAGATCAGCTATACGTTCCTGCCCGACGCGTGGGGACACGGTTACGCCTACGAGGCCGTGACGCAGGTCTTGACCTGGATCGCATCAGCCATGCCGCACGAGCCCGTGGTGCTCTGCACTCAGGTCGCAAACGCTCGCTCGGTGGGGCTGGCCGAACGCCTCGGTTTCGTCGAGGCGCAGCGGTTCGAGGAGTTCGGCGCCGAGCAGTGGTTCGGCGTCAGGGATAGCGGTTGAGCGTGACCGTGCGCTCCCCCGGCACGAAACCCAACTGGCGGTAGAGCACCCCCGGCGCGGGATAGCCCTGGTCGCCGCGAGGACACACGAGCGCCTCGGTCGCGCCAGCGTCGCGCGCCGCATGGAGCGCTGCGAGGCTCACCGCACTCGCGAGCCCTCGACGACGGTGCTGCAGAGCGCAGCCGACCGGTTCGATCAGCACGACGCCCGTGGTCGGGTCGAGCCAGGTCAAGCACGAGGCAACCCAGGATCCGTCTGGCGCGACCGCGACCCAGTCGAGCTCAGGCCGATAGAACGGCACCTGCATCAACCGCGCGTAAGCCGCGGTGGTGACGCGCGACGGCGCGCCGGGACTGCTCCAGGCAGCCCGGTGACACGCGGCCCGCTGAGCGGACTCGCCGTCAGTCACGGCCCGGAAGCGATAGCCAGGCACGTCGGGGACCTCGCCCAGGTCAGCCAGATCGAGGTGGTGGTGCGTGAACCAGGGTCCTCCCTCATCGACGAACCCCGCCTCGCGTAGGACGTCGAGCAGGTGGTGCTCGGTGGCCAGCACGGTGGTGCTGCTCGGCTCGTCGGTGGGCGCCTGATCGACGAACCACGACACGGCGGCGCGCGCGACATCGATGACGAACGGGTGCGCCGCGTCGACGCACACCTCAAGCACGGTCGACTCCTCGGCCCAGGCCCAGGCAGCAGCTACGCCGTCCTCGCTCCAGAAGCGGACGGGGCCGGAATCAAGCCCCTCCGCATAACGAGCACTCCACGCCAGTTGCCCGGGGTGGTGCCGGGCGCCGCGGTGCCAGGTGCGCGACGCCAGCTCCTGCATGGCCCGGAGGTCGTCGTCGGTCACGGGTGCCAGCACAGGCCCATCCAAGCAGCGCCGCAACCTGGGTGCCATCAGCCCCCACCGACTCAGGTCCTTTTCGGCCGGGGCGTCAGATCGACGTTCGGTCGAGCAGCACGACCACTTCGTAGTGCTCGGTGTGCGGAAACATGTCGAGCACCCGGGCCCGGCGCGGCGTCCATGACGGCATCGCGGCGAGGTCTCGCGCCAGGCTGGCAGCGTTGCAGCTGGAGTAGATGACCGAGCGCGCAGCCGACTCGTCGAGCCGGGCTGCCAGCTCGGCGCCGATTCCCCGCCGGGGCGGGTTCACCACCACCAGGTCGGCCTCGATGGAGTGCGCGGTGGCGTCGCCGCACTCGAAGGCTGCTTCCAGCTCGGCCTCGCGCGCCGCGTCGATCGCCCCGGCGACAGCCTCAGCGCTGGCCTCGATGCCGAGCACCTGGCGGCCCGGACCGGCCAGGTGCAGCGCGAACCCGCCGACGCCGCAGTACAGGTCGAGTACCGAAGCGGGAGCCACGTCATCGGCCCACTCGACGGCCTGTCGGTAGAGCGCTGCCGCGACGTTGCTGTTGGTCTGGAAGAAGCTGCGAGGAGGCAGCCGCAGTGCCAGCCCGTTCACCCGCATCGGCAGCACCGTGCGCTCGGTGAGCACCTCCTCGACGTCGCCCTCGAGCACAGCCTTGTGCTCAGGCTGGAGGTTGACCGAGACCACCGCGATCTCAGGATGAGCACCCAGCAGATCGGCCAGGTGCTTGCGGATCCGCGGAACCGCCTCCGTCGAGCGCAGCACCCACCGCACCAAGAACTCGCCGTCCGGCGACTCGGTGACGAGCACGTGCTTGAGCTCGCCGCGTCGGTCGGCGAGGTCGTAGGGAGTGAGGCCGGCGGCGCTGATGAAGTCGGCCAGCACTCCGAGCAGGTCGTGCATGGCTGGCGAGTAGAGGGGGCAGCGCCGGAGATCGACGCCACCACCACGGGGGTCGAGGATGCCCAGTCGCGGCTCGTCGGCCGTGCCGGTCACGACCATCTTCGCCTTGTTGCGGAAAGCCTCCTCCGCACTGGCCACCGCCGGCAACCACACCAGGCCAGCGTGATCGCCCAGCAGGTCACGACAGACGGACTGCTTGGCGGCCAGTTGCGCCCCGTACGGCGTCTCGATCTGGGAGCACGAGCGGCACGTCTCCGACTCGTAGTAGGCGCACCGCACCGACTCAGCCTAGGGACGAACCAACCGAATCCACCCTCGGCGCGTCTGACAGGGTGACCGACCACTCTCCCGGGGAGACCACAAGCATGCCTCGACCACCCACCGACGAGCAGTTCACCGAGTTCGTCCACGCCACCTGGCCTTCGCTGTACCGCACCGCCTACCTGCTGCTCGGCGACCGTGCCGAGGCCGAAGACCTCGTGCAGACCGCCCTGGCCAAGACCTACGCCTCGTGGGGCAAGGTGCGCGTGCTCGAAGCAGCCCCGGGCTACGCCCGTACCACGCTTATCAACACCGCCACCTCCTGGTTCCGTCGGAAGTCGTGGCGCAACGAGCGCCCGACTGAACAACTGCCCGATCTCGCCGTCAACACAGACCCGAGCGACCGTCCGGCCCTGATGGACGCCCTGGCGGCCCTGGCCCCGCGGCAGCGGGCCGTGGTCGTCCTGCGCTACTACGAGGACTTGTCGGTCGCAGAGGCCGCTGCCGCGCTCGACATCGCGGAGGGCACCGTGAAGAGCCAGACCTCCGAGGCTCTCGCGCGCCTCCGCACTCTCCTCGGGGACGCCGTCGTTCCCCTCACCCTGAACTCCGGGAGCCAGTCATGACCGAACGACTCACCCAACTGATGCGCGACGAGGCTGACTCGCTGACGATTCCCGCACCGCCCGCGGCGGCCTCGCTGGCGCAGGGGCGGCGCGCCCGCAACCGCCGTCGCGCAC
>JBAUWM010000074.1:0-3455 GCA_049583775.1 Nocardioides sp. | reverse complement strand
GCCCGCGTCTGACGGGTCGCTCCTCGCCGCGCTCCGCCGCGTCCCCAGAGTTCCCGGGGCCGATCGGAGGCGAAAGCCCCGCAAACGCTGGGGACGACGCTCGACCGGCGAGGCCCTAGGGTCGCCGGCATGAACGACTTCGATGGCCGCGACGGCGTCGCGCTGGTGATCGGCGGCAACGGCGGACTCGGTGCGCCCATCGCCGACCTGCTCGCGGAGCGTGGTGCCGAGGTCGCGGTGACCTTCCGGCGCACGCCGTCGGAGCGCACGCCCGGCTACCGCCTCGACCTGGCTGACCTCGATGCCGTCGCCGGCGTGATCGACCAGGTGGCCGAGGACGGCGGCGGCCTGCACACGGTGGTCTACGCCGCCGGGCCCCACGTGCCGCAGATGCACCTGTCGAAGGTGGCTCCGGCAGCGATGGCCGAGCAGCTGCAGGGCGACGCCGCGGCCTTCTTCGCCGTGGCGCACGCGGCTCTGCCCCACCTGCGCGCGAGCGGCGGGTCGATCGTGGCGGTCACCACCGCGGCCACCACGCGCTACCCCGTGCGCGACGGGCTGTCGTCGGCACCCAAGGCCGCCGTCGAGGCGATCGCTCGCGGGTTGGCCGCCGAGGAAGGCAGGTTCGGCGTCCGGGTCAACCTCGTCGGCCCCGGCATGATCACCGACGGCATGGCGCAGCGGCTCATGGCCTCGGGCGACCTCACCGACTCCGACCTCGAGGTCACGCGTCGTAACATCCCGATGCGCCGCTTCGGGGCCGCAGCAGACATCGCTGAGGCCGTGTGCTTCCTTGCCTCTCCTCGAGCCGGCTTCATCAGCGGCCAGAAGCTCGACGTCGACGGCGGCTACGGCGTCTGAGTCACCGGTTGGTTCACCAGTTCGTCTGGCCGCCGGCCGGCAGGGGATGGGCAGCGTCGTGGATGACGTAGACCGTGCCGCCGGAGGTCGGCAGCCAGGCCTGCTCGAACTGGGCGCGGTCGTAGGTACGCCGCACGCCGCGACGGGTGTGGGATGCGGGGTCATTGACCACGACGTCGCCCGACTTCGTGAAGCCGACGATCACGAGCAGGTGCCCGGCCGTGGAACCCATCGGGGCTCCGTCGAGCGCGCCCGTGCCGAACGAGATGGACGCCACCAGCGGGATGCCGGCCGCGATGAACCGCTCGGCCTCGCGCAGCGAACGCAATCGCGTGACGAAACCCTTGCCCACCCGCGGCGCAGCGAAGGCGGTGTTGAACGGCCAGTTGCCGGTGCCGTCGTAGTCGTAGTCGAACGTCATCCGGGCGGCGTAGTCGACCCACGGGTCGACGTGGCCCTCGGGCACCCAGCCGTAGGCACTAGGGGCCGGCAGCTTGTCGTAGTAGCCGAGCACCATCGAGGTCGAGGTGGGTGAGCACCAGGCCTCGCCACCGCCGTTCCACTGGGGGTAGTGGCCCTCGTGCACCATCTGGGAGTAGCGCGGCACGTCGAGCACGATGCCTCGGCCCACCCCTGGGGCCGACGTCGCGGTGGCGTCGCCGGGGAGCCGTGAGGCCACCGCGCCCACCATGTCGACCGAGGGGCGCAGGCTCGAGCCAGCGCGGCGCGCGAGGGTGACGCGCACCTGGTAGGAGGTCAGCTCGGTCGTGGCCTGCCAGGTGTCGACGTTGACCTTCGCGAGGTCGTCCTTCTGCCCGGCGGCGGTCGAGCGCTTGAGGTAGCGGTCGCCCGAGGCCCAACGAGCCATCAGGTCCCAGCTCGACAATGCCCCGACTGTGTCCCGGCCACGCACCCGGATCTCGACCAAGCTGTTGCCCGGAGTGCGTGCCGACCACGACGGGATCAGCTCGGTGAACGCGAAGCCTGGCGAGGTCCACGGCGACTCCCACGAGCTGCGCTCGTAGGCGACGCTGCGGGAGGACCGCGGCGGGGTGGCCGGACCGTCGAGCACGAGCCTGCCTTGGCTGATCGTGAGGCCGCGCGACTGGCCAGTGGCGAACTCGGCGCCCGAGTCCCACTGTGTGTAGTGAATCTGGCGCGCGTCTGCGGCGTTGGCGACCCCCGGCGTCACCGCGGCAACGTAACAGCCAGCGAGGATCAACACCGTGACGGCCGAAGTGCTGGTGCGGGTCATGGTGCCGGTAGGAGTACCGGTGAAGGGAAGTCGCACTTCCTCACCGTACGTCACTCCTGCACCACCCGTTGCGCGATGCAGGCCGCAACCGACACCGTCCCTAGACTTGCCCGGTGACTCTCAGGCTCTACGACACCGCGACGCGCGAGACGCGCGACTTTGTCCCCCTGGAGGAGGGCAAGGCGGGGATCTACGTCTGCGGGTTGACCGTGCAGAGCGAGCCCCACGTGGGGCACGTGCGGTCGGCGGTGAACTTCGACGTGCTGCGCCGGTGGCTGAGCCACCAGGGCTACGACGTGTCGTTCATCCGCAACGTCACCGACATCGACGACAAGATCCTGGCGAAGTCCGCTGAGCAGGGTCGCCCGTGGTTCAACCTCGCCTACGCGATGCACGCCGAGCTCACCAAGGCGCTGGCCAGCATCAACGTGCTTCCGCCCACCTACGAGCCCGGAGCCACCGGCCACGTGCCCGAGATGCTCGAGATGATCCAGACGCTCATTGCGCGCGGTCACGCCTATGCGGCCGACGACGGTTCGGGCGACGTCTACTTCGACGTGAGGTCGTGGCCTCAGTACGGCGAGCTCACCGGTCAGAAGATCGACGACATGGAACCAGCAGGCGACGCCGATCCCCGCGGCAAGCGCGACCCCCGCGACTTCGCGCTGTGGAAGGGCTACAAGAAGGAGACCGAGCCGGCCAGCGCCGCGTGGCCCAGCCCCTTCGGGCCCGGTCGACCCGGGTGGCACATCGAGTGCTCGGCCATGGCCGGCAAGTACCTCGGCGCGGCCTTCGACATCCACGGCGGCGGCGTCGACCTGCGCTTCCCCCACCACGAGAACGAGCAGGCCCAATCGCGTGCGGCGGGGCACCCGTTCGCGAGCTATTGGTTGCACAACGCGTGGATCACCACGGCGGGCGAGAAGATGAGCAAGTCGCTGGGCAACTCGCTGCTCGTGCCCAAGGTGCTCGAGCGGGTCCGCGGCATCGAGCTTCGCTTCTACATGGTGAGCGCCCACTACCGCTCTCACGTGGAGTTCTCGTTCGAGGCCTTGGACGAAGCCGCCGTCGGGTTCCGCCGCGTCGAGACCTTCCTCGCCACGGCCCCCGACGTCGCCCCGGGGGTGGTGCCCGACGCCTTCACCGCAGCGATGGACGACGACCTCGGCACCCCTGCTGCGATCGCGGTGCTGTTCGACACCGTGCGCGAGGGCAACCGCGCCGACGACCCGACACCGGCAGCCGCGCAGGTGCGGGCGATGCTCGCCGTGCTCGGCCTCGACCCCGCCGATCCGGCGTGGGGTCAGGCTGGTGGCGACGATGCTGCGCTGACTGCTGC
>JBAUWM010000073.1:0-13643 GCA_049583775.1 Nocardioides sp. | reverse complement strand
GTGCCGGGGGGGACGCCGTCGCGCTCCCGCTCGGTCGGGGCCGGGCGCGCTTCCTGTCCGGCACCGAGCTGGCCACGCTGCGCGGCGTGGTCGATCGGGTGATGCCTGGTCGGCCCGAGGACACAGTCGACGGCGCAGTGGCCGGCCGCGTGCACGACGCGATCGACTCGCTGCTGGCCGCCTTCGACACCGACCCGCCAAAGATCTATGCCGGCGGCCCGTTCTCCAAGCGAGGGGGCGCGGAGGTCAACCACTTCGCTCGCTTCGTCGAGCTCGACGAGTACGAGCGGATGGCCTGGCAGCTGCGCATCCACGGGTCGCGCGGCCGCGACCGGCTCGAACGCAACGGCGCCAAGCCGGGTCTCCGCACCATCTATCGCACCGGTCTGCGCCGGCTCGCCGCCACCGTGCCCGGCTTCGCGTCTCTGCCCGGGCCAGCACGAGAGCTCGCGATGCGCTCGACGCAGGACCCGGCGGTGCTCGCCATGCTCGACGTTGCGGTGCCTCACACGTTCGAGTTCTTGTTCGGCGCTCCCGAGTACGGCGGCAACCACCGCCAGGTGGGATGGAAGGCCATCGACTTTGACGGCGACGTGCACCCACGCGGTTACACGCGCAAAGAGGTCACGCAGCCGGAGAACGAGCTGCTTCCCCTTCTGGACGTGCCTCTCGACGAGCTGCTCGGCGACCTGTTGCCGATGCTGCCGTTGGCTGGCTCCGAGGCAGTGCTCGGCATCCGAGCGCGCGCGGATGGCAGCTACGCCGCTAGCCGCGACGAAGTCCATGCTCTGGCCGAGCGGATGACCGCCGGTCTGGCGGAGCCGGGCAGCGACCTGACCACCCTGCGGGCTCTGACTCGACGGCTGGTGGCCGACGCCCGCGCCGGACGGGAGACGCAGCGATGAGGAAGGAAGCAGTGATCGTCGGCTCGGGAGCGGCCGGATCAGTGGTCGCGTGGGAGCTCGCCCAGCACGGCTGGGACGTGACCATCCTCGAACGCGGCCGCAACCTGCGCCCCGGTCTCGGCAAGCGGCCGAGCCACCGGCTCGGCACGCTCTACGGGAGCGACGAGATCAAGAGTGAACGCGGCTTCGGTTTCCCCGATGCCAACCTCGAGCCCTATACCACCCGCACCCAGGCAGAGGCCGCCTCCGGCGTGGCCAGATCAGCCTCCGGAGCCTTGGGCCAGCTCGGCGCCGCGGTCGGAGGTACGTCACTTCACTACAACGCCAAGACGCCGCGGTTCTGGAAGCAGGACTTCCACCAGCGCTCCGCCCTCGGCCCGGTCGACGGCGCCCAGGTGGCCGACTGGCCGATCACCTACGACGACCTCGAGCCCTTCTACGACGAGGTCGAGCACCAGGTCGGCGTGCAGGGTGACCGGTCGAAGATGCCGGAGCGCACCCTGCGCGAGGCGCCGCGACGCCGCGACTTCGTGATGGGACCGAACCCCACGGGCTACGCCGCCTCACTGGTCGGGCAAGGGGCCGAGCTGCTGGGGTATGAGCCCTATCCGTTCCCGGCGGCGGTCAACTCGCGAACCTTCGACGGCCGGCCGGCCTGCAACTCGTGCGGACTCTGCTCCGGCTTCGGCTGCCCCATCAACGCTCGGGGTGACGCCCTCGTTTCCTACCTCAACCCGGCGCTCCGCACCGGTCGAGTGCGAGTGATCGACCGGGCGTGGGTGCATCGGGTGCAGACCTCGGCTGACGGACGCCGAGCCACCGGCGTCCTGTGGCGCGACGTCGACGGACGCGAGCACCGCACTCCGGCGCAGACGGTGATCTTGGCCGGCAGCCCGATCAACACGGCCCGGCTGCTGCTGCTCTCGGCCACGGGCAAGCACCCCCGCGGGCTCGGCAACCGTTCGGACCAGGTGGGGCGGAACATGATGTTCCACAACTTCACCCAGGCCGCGGCGTTCTTCCCGACCGACGTGAAACCGTTGCGTGCTCAGTCGACGACGCTCGCCGTCGACGACCTCGTCGGCCCGTTCACCGGTCCGGACGTCACCGCGCTCGGCGTCCCCTACATCGTGGGCGGCGTGGTGCAGGTCGGATCCGGTGCGCCACCCGTGCAGGGCGCCAAGCTGCTCGGCGACTTCGTCGGCTACGGACTCCCGCTCAAGCAGATGCTGAAGGTGGGGCTCCATGCCGGTATCGCCGGGTCGCAGCTGGTGCACCAGGACCTGCCTCAGGCACGCAACCGCGTGGACCTCGACCCGAAGGTCCGCGACTTCCTCGGCAACCCGTCGGCCCGGATCACCTACTCGCCACACCGTCACGAGCAGGCCGCGGCCATCTTGTTGGGAGCGAGGCTCGAGGCCATGCACGCCTTGGCCCCGGGGGCGACCGGCGCGATCATCTTGCCCTTCCCGTTGCTGAACGACGGGATCACCTACACCGCGCATCTGGCCGGCACCGCTCGGATGGGCGACGACCCCCGCACCTCGGTGTGTGCACCCTCGGGCCGGATGCACGAGCTCGACAACGTCTACGTGGCCGATGCCTCAACCTGGCCGACCTACCCCGGCTTCAACCCCACCCTGACGATCATGGCCAACGCCCAACGGATCGCGCGCCGGCTCGCGACCCGGCCCGGCGAGTAGGAGAACCGCATGTGTGAAACCTGTCGAACTCCGTCCCTGACCCGGCGCACACTGCTGGGCGGGGGAGTCGTCGCGCCACTCGCCGTCAGTGGCGCCGCAGCTGCTGCCCGCGGCAAGCCAGCTGTGTCGGTGGGAGGTGCGCGGTCAAGGGTGCTGGTGTTCACCCGCACCAACGGCTACCGGCACGCCTCCATCCCGAACGCCATCGAGGCCATCACCGAGCTGGGCCGTGGGCACGGGTTCGAGGTCGTGGCCACCGAAGACCCTGAGCGCTTCACCGCCCGGGAGCTCGAGCAGTGTGGCGCCATCGTGTTCGTCAACACTGTCGGCAATGTGCTGACCCCGGGTTCTCGCCAGGCAATCGGCCGGTTCGTGCGCGGCGGTGGCGGCTGGGTCGGCGTGCACGCGGCGGCCGACACCGAGTACGACTGGGACTTCTACACGCGGCTGCTCTCGGGTGGCAGGTTCCTTGCTCACCCGCTGCAGAACCAGCCTGGCCGGATCGTGCGCGAGTCGGCCAACCACCTCTCGACCCGACACCTGGGCCGTAGTTGGCAGATCCCGATCGAGGAGTTCTACTCCTTCACGACCAACGTGCGTGATCGTGCTCGCGTGCTGTTGAGCATCGACGAGTCGAGCTACATGCAAGACCCGAACACCAGCTACGTGCCTGGTGGACTCTCGCCGATGCCGCCCTACATCGACCCCGGCAGTCTCACCGTGCCGATCCCGATCAGCGGCACCATGGGCGACCATCCGATGTGCTGGACCAAGGGCGTCGGACGCGGCCTGTCCTGGTACACCGCGCTCGGCCACGAAGCCGAGCTCTATGGCAACCCGACGTACCGAAGGCACCTGCTCGGCGGGCTCGTCACCGCGATCCGGCACGGCCAGCGGCACCAGCGCTGACGGGTGCGGACCACGGGTCGTGAATGAATTCTTGACTCATTCCAAAAAGCGGGCTTAACTGCAGACGTGGATCTCGCCCCGGACTTCTCGCAGCTGCTGCGCAGCGCAGATCTCCGAGTCACCCGCCCCAGGCTGGCCGTCCTCGACGCCGTGCACCGTCACGCTCATGCCGACACTGACTCGATCATCGGGGTCGTGCGCGCTGGCCTGCCCGACGTCTCGCACCAGGCGGTCTACGACTCCCTGCGCACCCTGACGACCGCCGGCCTGGTCCGAAGAATTCAGCCCTCGGGCTCGGTCGCGCGCTACGAGTCGCGGGTCGGCGACAACCACCACCATGTGGTGTGTCGTTCGTGCGGCGCGATCGCCGACGTCGACTGTGCCGTCGGTGAGGCGCCGTGCCTGACCGCCGACGACGACAAGGGCTTCGTGATCGACGAGGCCGAGGTCATCTACTGGGGCCGATGCCCCGACTGTGCGGCCGTACGCACCAGCTGAACCACCCCCTGCTTCCCCGTCGCTTCCAGCACAGAAGATCAGCTACTCGAAAGGAACCCCATGCCTGAGACGCCCGGCGTCACCGCCCACGGCAGCGAGAGCGAGAACCCCGCGATCGACATGCCGACGCCCGCGGTGAAGAACCCGAGGACCAACAAGGACTGGTGGCCCAACCAGCTCGACCTCTCGGTCCTCGACCGGCACTCTCCGCGAGCAACGCCCCTGAGCGAGGACTTCGACTATGCCCAGGCACTCGAGGGTCTGGACGTCGACGCGCTGAAGGCCGACATCGAGGAGGTCATGACGACCTCGCAGGACTGGTGGCCCGCCGACTTCGGTCACTACGGCCCGCTCTTCATCCGGCTCAGCTGGCACGCTGCGGGCACCTATCGCGTCGAGGACGGGCGCGGTGGGGCCGGCGACGGCAGCCAGCGCTTCGCTCCGCTCAACAGCTGGCCTGACAATGCCAACCTCGACAAGGCTCGCCGCCTGCTGTGGCCGGTGAAGAAGAAGTACGGTCAGTCCCTCTCGTGGGCCGACCTGCTCGTGCTTGCCGGCAACGTGGCTCTGGAGTCGATGGGGTTCGAGACCTACGGCTTCGCGTTCGGTCGCCCCGACGTGTGGGAACCCGAGGAGATCTACTGGGGCCCGGAGGACACCTGGCTGGGCGACGAGCGCTACAGCGGTGAGCGCGATCTGGGCGAGAGCCTGGGTGCGGTCCAGATGGGCTTGATCTACGTCAACCCCGAGGGCCCCAACGGCAACCCCGACCCGCTGCTGGCCGCCCACGACATCCGCGACACGTTTGCCCGGATGGCGATGAACGACGAGGAGACCGTGGCCCTCATTGCCGGCGGACACTCGTTCGGCAAGACCCACGGGGCGGGGGACGCCGACCTGGTTGGCCCTGAGCCTGAGGGCTGCCCGGTGTTGGCCCAGGGGCTGGGGTGGCACAGCGGCTTCGGCACCGGCAAGGGGGCCGACACCATCACCAGCGGTCTGGAGGTCACCTGGACCACCACGCCCACCCGGTGGAGCAACAACTTCTTCGAGAACCTTTTCGGCTACGAGTGGGAGCTCACCGAGAGCCCGGCCGGAGCCAAGCAGTGGGTGGCCAAGGACGCCGAGGAGACGGTTCCCGACGCGTTCGACGACTCGAAGAAGCGTCGTCCCACGATGCTGACCACCGATCTGGCGCTGCGCTTCGACCCGGAGTACGAGCAGATCTCGCGCCGGTTCCTGGAGAACTCCGACGAGTTCGCCCTGGCCTTCGCGAAGGCTTGGTACAAGCTGCTGCACCGCGACATGGGACCGGTCACCCGCCTGCGCGGCCCATGGGTGCCGGAGGCTCAGCTGTGGCAGGACCCAGTGCCTGCGGTCGACCACCCATTGGTCGACGACGCCGACGTCGCGTCGCTGAAGTCGAGCGTGCTGGCCTCGGGCTTGTCCGTCTCGCAGCTGGCCTCGACTGCTTGGGCCTCGGCGGCGAGCTTCCGCTCCACCGACCTGCGCGGCGGCGCGAACGGTGCGCGGATCAGGCTGCAGCCGCAGCGGGGCTGGGAATCGAACCCGGCCGACCTCGACGCCGTGCTCTCCACCCTGGAGGGCATCCAGGCTGAGTTCAACGGTGCCCAGTCGGGCGGCAAGCAGGTCTCGCTCGCCGACCTGATCGTGCTTGCCGGGTGCGCCGCAGTCGAGAAGGCCGCGGCCGATGCCGGTCACGACGTCACCGTCCCCTTCCGGGCCGGTCGCACCGACGCGACACAGGAGCAGACCGACGTCGAGTCCTACGCCCTCCTCGAGCCGCGGGCTGACGGGTTCCGCAACTACCTGCGCGCGGGGGAGAAGCTGCAGCCCGAGACGTTGCTGCTCGACCGCGCCTACATGCTCGGCCTGACAGCACCCGAGGTCACCGTGCTGCTGGGCGGCATGCGCGCCCTGGGCACCAACGCGGGCGGCACCTCGCACGGCGTGCTGACCGAGCGTGTGGGGGTCTTGACGAACGACTTCTTCGTCAACCTGCTCTCGCCCGGCACCGAGTGGAAGACCTCGGAGTCGAGCGAGAACGTCTACGAGATCCGCGACCTAGCCTCGGGCGAGGTGCGCTGGACGGCCACCGACGTCGACCTGGTGCTGGGGTCCAACTCGCGGCTCCGGGCGTTGGCTGAGGTCTACGCCAGCGACGACGCGAACGAAAAGTTCGTGCACGACTTCGTCGCAGCCTGGGTCAAGGTCATGGAGCTCGACCGGTTCGACCTCGCCTGACCAGCATTCGCTGATTGACCGCCGTCCGGGTCGGCTCCTTCGTGGAGCCGGCCCGGACGGAGTTGTGAGAAGTCGCCTGGCGCCGCCCAGGAGTCAGTACTGTCATGCCGCGTGAGCAAGGGTGCATCGATGGTTCGTGTCGGAGTGGCCTACGCGGCCGCCATTGCGGTCGGGGCGGTGTGGCTCTACGCAGGCCCCGACACCGACCACCTGTGGTTGGACGGGCTGATCGCCGACCTGTTGGCGACCCTGGTGATCTTCGCCGCGAGCCGCCTCCACCGGAACTCCAGCTTCTACGACGCCTACTGGAGCGTGCTGCCACCGCTGCTGGCGTTCTACTGGTGGAGCGAGACCACGGCCGATGTCAGCGACGTGCGCTCGTGGTTGGTGCTGTTCGTCATCGTGCTCTGGGCTGTGCGCCTCACTGGTAATTGGATCTACGCGTTCCCTGGCCTGCATCACGAGGACTGGCGCTACCCGCTGCTGCGTGACAAGGCCGGCCGCTTCGAGTTGTTGGCCGATCTCTTCGGAATCCACCTGATCCCCACGGTTCAGGTGTTCCTCGGCATGGTGCCGGTCTACGTGGCCCTGACCTTCACCGGCCGCGACGCCGGGTGGCTCGACGTCGTGGCGCTGCTCGTGGGCGTAGGCGCGGTGGTGCTGGAGTTCGCGGCTGACGGCCAGATGTACCGGTTCGCGCGCACCCGGCAGCCGGGCCAGGCGATGGACAGTGGCCTGTGGGGCTGGTCCCGCCACCCCAACTACTTCGGCGAGTTCGGCTTCTGGTTCGCTCTCGCGCTCTTCGGCGTCGCCGCATCGCCGGGCGACGCGTGGTGGCTGTTCGTCGGAGCCGCGGCCATGCTCGCGATGTTCCTCGGCGCCAGCATCCCGTTGATGGAAGAGCGCAGCCTCGAGCGACGCCCGAGCTATCAGGACGTCATCGACCGGGTGCCGATGTTCGTGCCGCGCCCCCCGCGGCGGCGGGCGGTCGCCGGGTGACGAGGCCACGCATCGTCGTGGCCGGGCTCGGGGACAGTGGACTGCTCACCGCCATCCACCTCGCGCCGCACGCTGACGTGGTGGGCATCTCGTCCAAACCGGCGCTGGTAAGTGGGCAAGAGCTCGGCATTCGACTGACCCGGCCCGACGACTGGGCCCGCGACTTCTGGATCTCCTTCGACCGCTATCGGCGGCTCGACCGAGTGCGCACCGTGCACGGTTCGCTGGCGGGAGTGAATCTGGCCCAGCGGGTCGTGCACGTGACGAGCGCTGACGGTGACCGTCTCGAGGAGCCTTACGACGTGCTGGTGATCTCGACCGGCGTGAGCAACGGCTTCTGGCGCCGCCCTGGGCTGCAGTCGACGACCGACGTGGCGGGCGACCTGCGCAGCGCTCACGAACGATTCGCAGCCGCCGGTTCGGTGGCTGTCATCGGTGGCGGGGCCGCCGCAGTGAGCAGCGCGATCAACCTGGCCACGACCTGGCCCGACAAACGGATCGACCTGTACTTCCCGGGCCAGCAAGCGTTGCCCCAGCACCATCGGCGCGTGTGGGAGCAGGTCGAGGGTCGGCTGGCGTCGCACGGCGTCGGCATCCATCCGGGGCATCGGGCGGTGGTGCCCGACGGGTTCGCGTGCGACGAGATCACTGACACTCCGGTCAGCTGGAGCACGGGGCAACCGCCGACCGAGGCGGACGCCGTCCTGTGGGCGATCGGGCGGGTGAGCCCCAACACCGCTTGGTTGCCCGGCGAGTTGCTCGACGACCAAGGCTTCGTGCGCGTCGAGCCCGACCTACGAGTGGTCGGCACACAGGGGGTCTTCGCCGTCGGCGACGTCGCCGCCACCGACCCGCTGCGCTCCTCGGCCCGCAACCGCGCCGACAAGCTGCTGGCCCGCAACATCACAGCCCACCTGGCCGGCCAGTCGCTGGGGGAGTACCAGCCTCCCCGACGTCGGTGGGGCTCGGTGCTGGGCGTGCAGCCCAACGGTCTCGAGGTCTTCGCACCGTCTGGGCGGGCGTTCCGCTTTCCGGCCTGGACCATCAGGACGGTGTTGCAGCCATGGATCGTGCGCCGTGGCATCTATCGCGGCGTTCGGCGGTCAGCGTAGATTTCCCGCATGGGACCGACCTCGAGCCACGACTCGCGCCCTGGGTCTGACGAGAACCTGCTCGCGTTCTACGAGCTCGTCCCGGTGGCTGAGGAGGAAGATCTCGTCGCCGAGCACCGGGCCGAGACCTTGCGTGCCTTTGCGGACAGTCGGGTAGCACTCAGTCCCAACGATGAGGTGCTCGCCGACGACGATCAGGACGTCGACGACGACGCAGCTGACGCGGACGACGTCGACCCGCTCACCCCCTTGCAACAGCTGGGCATGCTCGAGCACGTGCTCGGCGCCGAGGAGATCGAGGACCCTCCGATCTCGGGGCCGCAGATCTAGCGTCACTTTCGGAGCCTGAGTCCTACCCAGGCGGCACCTCGACCGCCGCGACCATGGTTGTCGGGGGCCTCACCTAGACTCTGGGACGTTCCAGGCGCGGCGCCGCGAGGTATCGGTTTCCCGCCCGTACCCCACGTTTTCTTCCCCCGAGAGGCGCTTGCATGCGGTTGGCCATCGTGGCGATCATCGCCGCGCTCTTGGTGAGCGTCACGCAGGGGCCGACCGGCGAGGTCCCCGGCCGGGTCATCCGCAGCGAGCTGGCGGGAGAGAGCGTTCGGCTCACGCTGCCCACCGGGACGGGCGCCCCCAAGGGCCTGGTGGTGTGGTTCCACGGGCAGGGCGGCAACGTCAACGACCGCATCGACGGGCCCTTCGTGGGCGCCCTCGTGCGCGACGGTTATGCCGTGGCCTCCTCCGACTTCCACCTGCAGTCGTGGGGCAACGCCGACTCCACCGATGACGCCACCCGGCTCGTGGAGTGGGCCGAGCAGCAGATCGACGTGCCCGTCTCGTTGTGGGTCAGCGGGTCGATGGGCGGCGCGGTCTCCCTGAACGCCCTCATCCACGGCGTTGAGCCGCCGGAGTGTTGGTACGGCGTGAAGCCGGCGATCTCGCTGACGAAGATGGACGCCGTCCCGACCGCCAACCGCTTCATCGATGAGGCCTTCGGCGGCGAGGTCCCGCTCGACCGCAACCCGATACGCAACGTCGACCGCCTGCCGGCTGAGGTGCGCTACCGCGTCGTCGCCTCACCTGATGACACCTGGGTGCCGATGGGCCAGAACGCCGGCGTGCTCGTCACCGGCCTCGAGCAGCAGGGCGTCGAGGCGACCTACCTGCTCGCGTCAGGCCCCCACGAAGATCCGTCGCACTGGAACTCCGCCGACCTCCTCGAGTTCGCCGAGTCCTGCAGCTGACGTGAGTCAGCCGAACAGTCCCGCCGACCCCAGAAACCGCATCACGTCGATCCGGATCGCCACCCGCTCGGGGTTCGGCTGCGGAGTGCGGTAGCGGGCGGCGTATCGCTCGCACGCGCGGGCCACGTCGGTCGGGTCGTGGGTCAGCGTGGCCGTGCCTTCGAGCGTCGACCAGCGGCCGCCGTCGACGGCGCCCGCCGCGACGAGCGCTCCGGGACCGGCAGCCTTCAGGTTGTGCACCTTCTGCGAGCCCCCACGCGTGATGATCCACGCGCACTCGAGCTCGTGGTCGAGGGCGACGCCCACCGGCACGAGGTGCGGTCGCCCGTCAGGCCGCACCGTGGTGAGCATGCACAGGTGTCGTTCGGTCCAGAACTCGAGCAGCGCTGGAGGAAACGATCCCCACTCGGGCATCCATGAACTCATCAGATCCACCTCTGGAACCACATGCGGTCAAGCCACCCGCTGCGCGGGATGACCTCGTAGGCATAGATCGGGTAGAAGAACGCGAAGTTGGCGATCACCAGCACCACGAACGAACCGCCGATCACCACGCCAAGCGTGCGGCGCCGCGAAGGCAGGGTCGAACTGCCGAGCAGCTTGCCGAGCACGAGGGTGACCGCCAGCACGAGGAACGGCAGACACACAATCGCGTAGAACGAGAAGATCGGCCGGTCGTCGTAGAGAAGCCACGGCAGCCAGCCAGCCACGAAACCGACCACCGCGACGCCGAAGCGCCAGTCGCGGGTGCCGATCCACAGCCCAGCCGCCGCCAGCAGCGCCAGCACCCCGCCCCACCACAGCAGCGGGGTGCCCAGCAAGAGCACCTGCCGGTAGCAGGTGGAGCCTTCCTCCGCCGTGCAGCCTTGCTCTCCAGGCTTGATGGTGAGGTCGGTGGCCACGCCGACCGACCGGTTGAGCACGGGCCAGCCCAGCGGGCTCGACTGATACACGTGCGAGCTGCAGTTCAGGTAGTGCGTGTGGAAGATGTAGACGTCGTGGTGATAGCTCCACCACGACCGCAGCGACTGGGACACCTCACCGAGGCCGCTGGCGTCGGGCTCGGTCGCGGTGGGCCAGCGTTTGCTCGGGTCGGTCTCGTTGTCGGTCGTGCGGTCGTCGCCGGTGCCCACGCACGGGTTCTCCTTGACGAACTGGGTGTACTGCGTGGCCGACAGCGACTCCTCGTACTTGTCGGCGTGCGCGAGCCAGCCTCCCCACGACGCCACGTAGACGAGCGCGGCCACCATCACGAGCTGCGCGAAGGCGGGCAGACCGTCGGCGACGGCACCGCGGAGCACGGGCCATCTCACACCGAACGAACGGCGGGCCCCGGCGCTCCACACCCACACGAGCAGGCCGAACGCGGCCAGCGGGTAGGCGGCGGTCCACTTGGTGCCCAGGGCCAGCCCGAACCAGACCCCGCCTGCCAGCAGCCAGGGGCGGAACAGCAAGGCCCGCACAGGGCCCCACTCACCGGGCGCCAGACGGCGTCCAGGCTCGACGATGGCGGCCAAGCGCGATCGGTGCCAGTCCCGGTCGGCCACCAAGCACGCCACGGCACACAGCACGAAGAACGCCAAGAAGATGTCGAGCAGTGCCAGCCGGGAGAGCACGAAGTGCAGCCCGTCGAACATCAGCAAGACGCCGGCCACACACCCGAGCAGGGTCGAGCCGGTCATTCGGCGTGCCAGGCGGCACATCACCAGCACCATCAGGGCTCCGACGACGGCTGAGGCGAAACGCCAGCCGAACGGATCCATCCCGAAGGCCTTCTCGCCTAGTGCGATCAGCCACTTGCCGACCTCGGGGTGCACCTCCATCGAGGGGCCGTCGCTCCAGATGCCCTGGGTGCGGCCGTCGAGGATGGCGTCGTTGACGTCCTGATCGCCGATCTTGCTCTCGTAGCCACGCACGTAGCCGTGGTTGAGCAACGACCACGCGTCCTTGGCGTAGTAGGTCTCGTCGAACGCAAACCGGTCGGGACTGCCGAGGTGCCACAGCCGCAGACCGAAGGCCACCAGCGTCAGACCGAGCGGGACGAGCCACCCGACCAGACGGTCGTCGAGACCCGCGGTCCGTGCTCGCGCCCTCTCCCAGGCACTCGGCACAGGCCGACCGTCGGCGGCGCTCGACAGCGCAGCCTGACGGTCGAGGACGCTCACGCCGCCGAACTCTACGGGGCGCGGTTCGCTCGCCTGCCATGATCGACCCCGTGGATCGACCCGAGCAACCAGGCGTGCTGGTGCTGGCGGCGACCCCGATCGGCCGGATCGCCGACGCGCCGCCCCGCCTGGCCGACGAACTCCGAACCGCCGACGTCGTCGCGGCAGAAGACACGCGCCGGCTCAAGCGGCTCACCACCGACCTCGACGTCACGATCACGGGCCGGGTCGTGTCCTACTTCGAGGGCAACGAGCAGGCCCGGACGCCATTGTTGCTCGATGCCCTGCTGGCCGGCGACCGCGTGCTGCTCGTCACCGACGCCGGCATGCCCAGCGTTTCCGACCCGGGCTACCGCCTGGTGGTGGCGGCCGTGGCTGCCGACGTGCAGGTGACCGCCGTGCCGGGGCCGTCGGCCGTGCTCACCGCGTTGGCCGTGTCGGGCCTGCCCGTCGACCGGTTCTGCTTCGAGGGCTTCCTGCCCCGCAAGGGCGGCGAACGGGCGCGCCGCCTGGCCGAGCTGGCCGCCGAGCAGCGCACCATGGTGTTCTTCGAGGCCCCGCACCGCACCGAGGCGGCGCTGGCGGCAATGGCCCTCGCGTGGGGTGATGCCCGCCCAGCGGCTGTGTGCCGCGAGCTGACCAAGACCCACGAAGAGGTGCGCCGAGGCCCGCTCGCCGACCTGGCCACCTGGGCCGCCCACGGCGTCCGTGGTGAGGTGACGATCGTCGTGCAGGGCGCTGATCCGGCGCCGGCCATCTCGACTGATGGGGCCAGCCTTCGCGCAGCGGTGGTGCGGCGCGAGGATCAAGGCATGACTCGTAAGGACGCGATCGCGGAGGTTGCCAAGCTGGCCGGCGTCCCCAAGCGTGAGGTGTACGACGTGGTGCACCGAGGAGGAGACCCGACATGAAGCAGCCGAGCATCGGCACCGACCGGCTCACTACCTACGAGCACGACGGACTTCGCTTTGACGTGCTCGACGATGGTCCGCTCGAGGGCGACATCGTGGTGCTGCTGCACGGCTTCCCTGAGCGCGCCAGCTGCTGGCGCGACGTGGCTCCGCTGCTGCACGCGGCCGGACTCCGCACGCTCGCGCCCGACCAGCGTGGATACTCCCCGGGTGCTCGCCCGTCGCGTCGCCGCGACTACCGGCTGCGGCTGCTCGCCCAGGACGTGATCGCCCTGATCGAGCAGACCGATCAGCGTGTGCACCTGGTGGGTCACGACTGGGGAGCCGTGGTCGCCTGGTCGGTCGCGACCCTGCGGCCCGATCTGCTGCGTTCGCTCACGGCGGTCTCGGTCCCGCACCCCGAGGCGTTTCTGCGGGCGATGCTCACCTCGCGTCAGGGGTTGAAGTCCTACTACATGGGCGTCTTCCAGCTGCCGTGGGTGCCTGAGGTCATGGCGCGCAAGCCTGGGGGGTTGCTCGAGACGCTGCTGGGCCGCGGCGGCATGACCCGCGACGAGCTAGGGCGGTTCCGCACCGAGATCGTCGAGTACGGCGCGCTGCAGGGTGGGCTCGGGTGGTATCGCGCCCTGCCCTTCCTCGACCGGTCGCTGCTCGGCACCAAGGTCAACGTGCCAACCACGCTCGTGTGGAGCGATGACGATGCCTTCCTGGCCCGCTCCGGCGTCGACCGCACGCCGCACCACGTCGACGGCGAGTACGAGCTGGTCGTGCTCGAAGGCGTCACGCACTGGATCCCCACCCAGGCAGCCGAACCGCTCGCCGCGGCCGTGCTCGCTCGCATCAGCACCTCGTGACCGACGAACCCACCCGCTCGCGCGCCTCCACCGCCGAGGACGGCGCCCGGCGTGACCGCGATCGACCGCCGGCAC
>JBAUWM010000072.1:0-2981 GCA_049583775.1 Nocardioides sp. | reverse complement strand
GTGAAAGAAGAGCAGTCCGGCGAACACGAACCCCGGCAGGTCTGCCGCCCAGGCCAGGGAGGCGTCCTCGTCCTCGAGTCCGTCCCGCAGCGCAGGCACCCACAGCGGCAGCGACACCACCAGGGCCACAGCGGCCGTGGAGCCGAGCAATCGGCGGGGGGCCGCGTCGGGCAGGCCACGGACTCCGACCAGCACCAACACCCAACCCACCGGGTCAGGCAGCAGGTCGTAGCCCGACTGGCGCGCGTACAGGGCGATGATCAGGTAGCCCATCGCCATCGCTTGCAGCGGCTTCACCCGCACACCACCTGCGCCGTCACGGGCTCAGCGTAGGTCCGGTGAGCAGCCACTGGTCACCGCGGGCCCGCCGGGTCAAGGTGAGCCAGCGCCCACCCATGAACACGACGACAAACGCGACCCAGACCCCGACCAGCCCCCCGCCCCCGGCACTCACCACCAAGACCACCGGCACGAACGCGACCAGCACAGCCAGCCCGGCGTAGGCGAGGTAGCGACCGTCGCCGGCCCCGATGAGCACGCCGTCCAGCACGAACACGACACCGGCCAGCGGCTGACCTGCGGCGGCCACCAGCAGCACCGGCACCAGCAGGCGATGTACCTCGGCGTCGGCGGTGAACAGCGGCCCGAGCAGCGGACTGGTCGCTGCCAGCAGGAGGCCGGTGGCAACGCCGCTCCACCGGCCCCAGGCGACCATCCGCGAAGTCACCGCCCGAACGCGCTCGACGTCCCCGGCACCTAGATGGCGCCCGGTGATCGCCTGGGCAGCGATGGCGATCGCGTCGAGCACGAACGCGAGGAATCCCCACAGGGTCATCGCGAGCTGGTGAGCGGCGATGTCGGCAGCGGCCCCGTCGGCGCCGGTGGTCACCGCGAAGGCCGCGAGCACGATCGCAGCGCGCAGGGTCACGGTGCGCACGATCAGGGCACTGCCCGCGCGAGCAGCGGCCCGGACGCCAGCCGTCCGGGGAGCAAGGGGACATCTCTGCGCCCGCGCGGCGCGAACCACGACCGCCACCAGCGCCAGGGCGCTGGCCACCTGGGCGACCACCGAGCCGATGGCGGCGCCGACGATGCCGAGCCCGTCGATCGAGCCGAACCCGTGAACGAGGGCGACGTTGAGCACGATGTTGATGGCGTTGCCGGCCACCGCGACCACGAGCGGGGTGCGGGTGTCGTGCAGGCCGCGAAGCACGCCGGTGGCCGCCAACATGACCAGTAGCGGTGCCACCCCCAGCACGGCAACCTCGAGGTAGGTGATGGCTTGATCCTCGACGGCCGCCTCCGCGCCGAAGCCGTCGATGAGAGCGGGCCCGAACACCAGCCCGATGGCGGTGATAGCCACCCCGAGCACGACGGCTAGCCAGATTCCGTCGAGGCCCTGGGTGAGCGCGCCACGCAAGTCACCGGCTCCCCAGCGCCGAGATACCACTGCGGTGCTGCCGTAGGCGAGGAAGACACAGAGCCCGACCGCCGTTTGCAGCACCACGGCAGCGAGCCCGAGTCCGGCCAGCTCGGCCGTGCCGAGGCGGCCCACCACGATCGCGTCGGCGAGGAGGAAGAGCGGCTCGGCCACGAGTGCCAGGAAGGCGGGCACCGCCAAGCGCAGGATCTCCCGGTCATCGGCACGCACCCGTCGAATCTAGGCTGTGCGCCTCCGCGCGGGCACGCGGTACGCGACGGTGGATAACCCACCAGATCTGTGGACAAAGGTGATGGAGGGGTGCTTTGTCGACATACCGCTAGGAAACGGCTACATGGACGTCCGATGAACGAGATTCCCGGCAACTGATTTCGTTCCACACCCCCAAAACCGCGTTACTGCAGGTCAGACGCCCTTTCGCGGCACGCGTGGGAGCTTGCTCCACAGGTCGCTCCCCAAGCTGTGCACAGCGGAGTGCGTGTCGTCCACCCTTGGCGGCGAGTTATCCCCAGGCCCTGTGGACAGGCCACTATCGCCGAAGGCCTCACGGCCCGTACGTTCGCCCGGCGACGCCAACCGGATCGTCGCCGCCCGGCAGCCAACCGGCGCCCCAACCGGCGCTGTCGGCGCCGATGCCTAGCCTGTCGACATCCCAGAACCACTCCCCTGCCCCACCCGCCCCAGCCGCCCTAACCGCCTGCAGCACTGTCGTGGGAGACCCCGTGAGCGTCACCGAGTCCGACTACCCGGCCCCGTCGATGGGGGGACCGAACGACGGTTGGGGTGACGGTCCCGCGGCGTACGAGCCGGGCTCCGCGCCGCGTTCGGCTGGCGACCGCACACCGCCGCAAGACATGGCCGCCGAGCAGTCGGTGCTCGGTTCGATGCTTATCTCCAAGGACGCCATCGCGGAGGTGTCTGAGGTGCTGCGCGGCACCGACTTCTACCGGCCGATGCACGAGACCATCCACGACGCGATCATCGATCTTTTCGGTCGCGGCGAGCCGGTCGACATGATCACGGTGGCCGCCGAGCTGCAGCGTCGCGGCGAGCTCGCCCGCATCGGCGGGGCGCCGTACCTGCACACGCTGGCAGCCAACGTGCCGATCGCGGCGAACGCGGAGTTCTATGCCGAGATCGTGCGGGAGAAGGCGATCCTGCGCCGCCTGGTCGACGCCGGCACCAAGATCGCTCAGTACGGCTACGCCGGCGAGGGTCAGGTCGACGACATCGTCGACCGAGCCCAGGCCGAGGTCTACCAGATCACCGATCGTCGCTCGGCCGAGGACTACGCCCCGCTGAGCGACATCATGGACAAGGTTCTTGACGAGATCGAGGCGATCGGCAACCGCGAGGCCGGCCTGTACGGCGTCCCGACCGGTTTCGTCGACCTCGATGACCTCACCAACGGTCTGCACGCCGGCCAGATGATCATCGTCGCGGCCCGGCCAGCGATGGGGAAGGCCCTGGCGCTCGACACGCGTCTGCCTACGCCGTCGGGATGGACCACGATGGGCGACGTAGCCGTAGGAGATGAGCT
>JBAUWM010000071.1:0-2169 GCA_049583775.1 Nocardioides sp. | reverse complement strand
GAGCGGGAGCGCGACGGCGTCCCCCCCCGGCACCGAGCACGGCCACGGCTCCGAGGCCACCGCCGGCGGACATCAAGGTGCGTCGTGAGAGCGACGGGTCGGGAAGATCGACGGGCATGGCGTGACAGTACTGTCGAAACCTCCTGGCGTGAGCCGTTTCACACGGTGATCGGCGACGCGTGGCCGCCGCCGACCCCGGCGTTACTTGAGCTCGGCGCGCATCACGCGGATCCAGCCGATCACGAACGGCACCAGGATCCAGATGACTGTCGTGGTGCCGAGCTGGGCGTACTCCTCGCCCGAGAGCGACAGACCCGCTTCGAAGGTCTCGAACAACGGCGTCTGTGCGGTCCCGAGGTCGATCCACGGAGCGATGTCACGAAGCCCGGAGACCAGCTCGAAGATGATCGACGAGGCGATCGGCAGCACGAAGAACGTGACGATCGCGGCCGGGGTGTTCAGCAGGATGAGTCCGTAAGCGAGCCCCTGCAGGACGGTGACCAGCTGGAGGGCCAGGAAGAGCAGCACGGTGCTCGCCTTCAGTCCGTCGAAGCCGCCGTCGGCGCCGCCCACGGCGGTACCCACCACGCCGACGACCAGCGCAGCAACAAAGGCGCCGAGGCCGAGGATCAACGCGGCCACCGTCTTGGCAGCGATCACCCTGGTGCGAGAGGGTTCCAGCGCGAACGTGACCATCGCGGTGCGCTGGCTCCACTCGCTGGTCACCAGCATGATGCCGAGCACCGGGAGCAGGAATCCCTGCGGTGTGGCAGCGATACCGATGAAGTTGCCGAAGACCCGGTCGGAGCTCTCGGCCGCAAAGAAGAAGATCGTCATGATCGCCGCGGTCAAGAAGACGATGGCGCCGAGCAGCGACCGGCCAGCGCGGGTGTCCCACGACTTGCGCAGCTCGACCTTCACCAGACGGGCGAACGCCGTGCGCGGGGTGCCGCTGACGTCGAGGACCATGTCGTCGTTCGGCGCTGGCCTGGTGCTGGGGGTCGTGGCGCTCATGCCGATGCTCCTGACTGCTGGGTGGCGGCTTCGGGGTGTCCTTCGCGCTGGGTGTCTGCGGTGAGCTGGAGGAAAAGGTCTTCGAGCCCGCCGTCTCCCGAACGCAGCTCGGACAAGACGATGCCGCTCTCGTGGGCGACGCGTCCGACGTCGAGCGACGGCGCCTCGACCCGCAGACCGCCGGGGGTGGCGGTGACTACGTACTGAGTGTTTCGCAGCGCGGCCTCGAGAGCCGCGTCGTCGACCGAGCTCACCAGAGTGGCGCCGTCGCCAGCGCTGGCGAGCAGCGACTTCTTGTCACCCTGAGCCACGATCTTTCCGCGGCCGATCAGGATCATCTCGTCGGCAATCAGCTCGACCTCGTTGAGCAGATGGCTCGACAGCAGCACGGTGCCCCCGCGCTGGGCGTAGGAGCGCAGTAGGTCGCGCATCCACCGGATGCCGGCCGGGTCGAGACCGTTGGCAGGCTCGTCGAGGATCAGCACCGATGGGTCTCCCATCAGGGCGTGCGCGATGCCCAGCCGCTGCTTCATACCGAGCGAGTAGTTGCGCAGCCGCCGCTTGGCCTCATCTTCGCTCAGCGACACCGTCGCGAGCATCTCGTCGACCCGCGACATGGGGAGGTTCATGGTCTCGGCGGCGAGACTGAGGATCTCGCGTCCGGTGCGACCAGCGTGCTGGGCGCCCGCGTCCAGCAGGACGCCGACGTGGCGCCCGGGGTTGGGGATGTCTTGGTAGGCGTGGCCGCCGATCGTCACCCGGCCACGGGTGGCGGGGGTGAGTCCGACCATGATCCGCATGGTGGTCGTCTTGCCCGCCCCGTTCGGACCCAGGAACCCGGTCACCGTTCCGGGCTGGCAGGCGAAGCTCACGTCGTCGACGGCGGTGAAACCGCCGTAGGTTCGGGTTAGTCCTTCGACTTTGATCATGGCCCTCACCCTGCCGTGGATCAGGCCTCAACGCATCAGGGGTGCCCCTGCCGCGAACCCAGCGACCCGTGCATTCCCGCCCGGGTTTCGAGGCGCTCGTTCCTCGCGCACCTCAACCACCGGTGGTCGAGCAGCGAGCGCCAGCGAGCGTCGTCGAGACCCCGGAAGTTCTCCACAACCCCTGTGGTTGAGCCAGATTCTCGGATCAGACTGTCGGTGCCTAGTG
>JBAUWM010000070.1:0-29234 GCA_049583775.1 Nocardioides sp. | reverse complement strand
CACTAGCAGCAACACGGCTCGCTGACCGATGCCGGCCTCGAGGTCACCACGTGCTTGCGCGACGGCGAGCTCGAGATCGTCACGCGGCACTCCCCCGCGGCTGCAGACGCCTACGCGGCCTTGACCGCCCACCTCCACGAATCGTTCGGCGCCGCCGTGTTCTCCGACGACGCCGGCAGCATCGATGAGGTCGTCGCCGGCTTGCTCCGGGCCGCGAACGCCACCGTCGCGACTGCCGAGTCGTGCACGGCGGGCCTGCTGGCTGGGCGATTGGCGGACGTGCCCGGATCGTCGGCCTATCTGCTCGGGGGCTTCGTCACCTACGCCAACGAGGCCAAGGTGGCCGAGGTCGGCGTCCCGCAAGAGTTGCTCGACACGGTCGGAGCAGTGAGCGCAGAAGTCGCCGAGGCCATGGCCACGGGCGCCCGCGACCGGCTGAGCACGGACTACGGGATCGGGATCACCGGCGTCGCGGGGCCCGATGGTGGCACCGCCGACAAGCCGGTCGGACTCGTGCACGTCTGCCTCGTGGTCGGCGACGAGGTGCACCCGCTGCGGCTGATGCTCGGCGGCTCGCGAGCAGCGATCAGGCAACGCACGGTGGTGGCGGCGCTGCACCTGCTGCGCACAACTCTGGCCGAGTAGTGCGGCTCCAGACGACGTCGCCAGTGATCGGCAACACACTGCGACCGCAGCAGCACCGGCTTAGGCTGGAGATCGTCCGTGGACTCCATCAGGGAGCTGCGAGACAACACCGATCGGAGACTCAACGATGAGCGCACCCGAGGAGACCCCTCCCTACGGCACGGGGGCAGCACCGGCCACGCCAGCGGCCGCCGCGCCGATCCGCCGGATCCGCACCCACCACTTGCGTGAGATGAAGGAGCGCGGCGAGCGCTTCTCGATGCTCACGGCCTACGAGCAGTACGCCGCCGCCACCTTTGACGAGGCCGGTATTGAGGTGCTGCTGGTCGGGGACAGCGCCAGCAACAACGTCTACGGCAACGAGACCTCGCTCCCAGTCACCGTCGATGAGCTGATTCCGTTGACCCGTGCGGTCTCCCGTTCGGTGCGCCGCGCCCTCGTCGTGGGCGACCTCCCCTTCGGCAGCTACCAGGCCTCGCCCGAGCAGGCCTACCTGACCGCCGTCCGCTTCATGAAGGAGGGCGGCGCGCACTGCGTGAAGCTCGAGGGGGGCGTCGAGATGGCTCCCCAGATCACCAAGCTGACCCAGGGCGGCATCCCGGTGATGGCGCACATCGGCTTCACGCCTCAGTCAGAACACACCCTGGGCGGCTACCGCGTGCAAGGCCGCGGCGAGACCGCGCAGCGGGTGCTTGACGATGCCCTCGCCATTCAGGACGCCGGGGCGTTCGCGGTCGTGATGGAGATGGTGCCGGGAGACATTGCTGGGCAGATCACTCAGAAGTTGTCGATTCCCACCATCGGGATCGGCGCCGGTGCCGAGTGTGACGGACAAGTATTGGTCTGGCAGGACGCCTTCGGCCTGCGCCAAGGCAAGATGCCGCGTTTCGTCAAGCAGTACGCCGACGTGCATGCAGTCATGCTGCAAGCCGCCCGCGACTACGCCGATGACGTCAAGGCCGGCACCTTCCCGGGTCCCGACCACACGTTCTGAACGATCAGGTCAGGCGGCCACGATCGTTGCCGTCAACGTGACGCCCGAACGCGGGCTGTAGGTGACGGTGCTACCCACCTCGGCGCCCACGATCACCTGGCCCAGGGGGCTGGACGGCGTGACCGTGTCGATGCCGGCGGCGGCCTGCTCGACCGAGCCGACCACGTAGGTCTCGGGCCCGTCCCCGAAGTCGAGCACGACGGTGTCGCCGACGGAGACGACGCCGTCGGTGTGCTGGTCGTGCTTGCTCTCTTCGATCTCCACCTCGAGCGCGGCGATCCGCTCATCGAGGAGGGCGAGACGGATGGTGGCCTCGACATTGGTTGCGCGGTCGGCGATGTCGCCGCTCGACTCGCGGAGGCTCTCGGCGTGCAGGACGTCGCGCTCGGCGCGCAGCGCCACGAGGCGTCGCACCAAGGCGTCGGTGCGGCTGAGCTGGCCTGAGGCGGAGGAGGCTGTGGCTGTGGCAGTTGCGGTCATGGCCATCGGTCCTTCGTGGGTGCGGCGAGGGTGTGCCGCGGGTCGGGTCTCACGGGTATGACCCCATGCTGGACTGACGAAACCTCGACCGAGCCTCGCCTATGCCCGTTCTGGGGAAACTCTTAGTAACAACCGCCTCGGCCGGTCGTCTACCGTGACGAAATGCGACCCAGTGTCCCCATCGCCCTCGCGGCCTTGATCGGTCTGGCAGTCCCTGCCTTCGCCGTGTCCCCGGTGCTCACGGGTCAGGTGGCCTCACCTCGGGCCGCAGCCGGACCGAACCTGACGGTCACGACCCTGGCAGACGGTCTCAGCCACCCGTGGGACATGAAGTCGATCGGTTCGGGGCGAGTGCTCATCACCGAGCGCGAGCCGGCGCGCCTCACCGTCGCCGAGGGCGGAAACACCCGAGCCGTCAACTTTCCCAGCAGCCGCATCTGGGTCTCGGGCGAGACCGGCCTGATGGGTCTCGAGGTCGACCCTGACTTCACCGACAACGGTCGCTTCTACACGTGCAGCGGGTGGAACACCGACGGCGGCGGGCACGACGTGCGGGTCAACGCGTGGAAGCTGAACAGCGGCGCGACGCGCGCTCGACTGGTCAAGCCTCTGCTCACCGGGCTCCCGACGTCCACCGGGCGGCATGGCGGATGCCGCCTGTTGCTCGCGGAGAACGGCGCCCTCGTGGTCGGCACCGGCGACGCTGCGGTCGGCACCAACCCGCAAGACCGGACGTCGCTCGGTGGCAAGACGCTGCGGCTCGACCGGCTCACCGGGCGCCCCTGGCCGAGCAACCCCTACGCTCGCGCCTCGAACAAGAACCGCCGCTACGTGTTCACCTACGGCCACCGCAACGTGCAGGGCCTGGCTGAACGCTCCGATGGGTCGCTGTGGTCGGTCGAGCACGGGCCGGACCGCGACGACGAGGTGAACAAGCTCGTCGCTGGCGGCAACTACGGGTGGAACCCGGTGCCCGGCTACAACGAGTCAGTGCCGATGACCGACCAGGGCCTCCCTGGCGACCAAGTGAACGCCCGCTGGCGCTCCGGCACCCCCACGGTCGCAACCTCCGGCGCCACCTTCGTCACCGGCAAGAATTGGGGCGCCTACCGCGGCGCGCTCGCCGTCGCCACGTTGAAGGCGGAGCGCCTGCTGTTGATGAAGTTCGACCGGAGCGGTCGTCTCAACCGGGTCTTCACCCCCGCCGCCCTGCGGCGCTACGGACGCCTTCGCACGGTCACACAACTGCCGAACGGCCAGGTGCTCGTCGCCACCGACGGCGCCGACGGCACCGGGCAGGTACTACTCGTCCGACCGCGAAGCTAGGCGCTCCACCCCAGAACTGCCGCGCCCAGCACCAACACCACGAACCACAGCAGTGCGGCACCCAACGCCACCCCGACCAGTCGCCTCGGGTGCGGCGTCCACCACCGACAGCACAGCACGAAGAACGCGAGCCACACGAGCAGCAGCAAGACAACAGCCCACCACGGAGCCAC
The DNA here is from genome assembly GCA_049583775.1 of Nocardioides sp. Classification (GTDB taxonomy): domain Bacteria; phylum Actinomycetota; class Actinomycetes; order Propionibacteriales; family Nocardioidaceae; genus Nocardioides. Next base: position 25,616 of record JBAUWM010000070.1, on the reverse strand, counting down.
CAGTCCGCTCGCGGCGTAGAGAAAGAAGTTGGACGCCATCAACACCATGCCCGCAAACGGCCACGGTGAGATCTCGGCGTCGTGGCGTGGCGGTCGTGCTACGCGTCGTCGGCCAAACAGGGTTCAGTCCTCGAGCTCGGCGTCGTTCCACACCGGGTCGTGGTCCCACGCCTCGGTGCGCTCGGCCGCCTTCTCCAAGGCCCGCGCCGCGTCCGCCTCGCTGTCATACGGACCAAGCCGATCCTTGTTCGGACAACCGTCACGACCCTCGACCTGACGGTGCGTGAGGCAGAACCAGAACTCGGGCTTGTCCCCTCCGTCGCTCATGAGTCCGAAACTACACTCAACCCCGCTGTAACCAGCGCGGTACCGGGCGGCCACTAGGGTCGACGCATGACGGCGATGTTCGAGGGCTACGGCAGCAGCGGACCGGCGTACGACGAGATGTTCGAGGGCGACGCCCTGCGCCCGCCCTATCTCCGCCTGCGCGAGTCCCTCAAGACGATGACCACTCCCGAGCTGGTGAGCCGGGTCGAGGCGCTCCAGGCCAGCTACCTCGATCAGGGCGTCACCTTCGACATCGGGGGCGAGGAACGAGCCTTCCCGCTCGACATCTTGCCTCGCGTGATCGAGATGGACACCTGGTCGACGATGGAGGCTGGGGTGCAGCAACGCGTCAAGGTGCTCGAGATGTTCTTGGCCGACGTCTACAACGCCGGCGAGGTGTTCGACGACGGGGTGATCCCGCGTCGCGTCATTACGACGTCCTCGCACTACCACCGCGCCTCAGCCAATGTGCGGCCTCCGAACGGCGTGCGCGTGCACGTCTCAGGCATCGACCTGATTCGCGACAACCACGGCGAGTTCCGCGTGCTCGAAGACAACGTGCGGGTGCCCTCCGGGGTTTCCTACGTGATGACGAACCGCCGTGCCATCAGCGCCGCCCTCCCCGAGACGATCGCCGAGCACCGCATTCGGCCCGTGGCCGCCTATCCGCAGAAGCTGCTCGCCGCACTGCGGGCCGCAGCTCCGGCCGGTGTCACCGACCCGACCGTCGTGGTGCTCACGCCTGGTGTCTACAACGGCGCCTACTTCGAGCACGCGCTGCTGGCCCGCACGATGGGCGTCGAACTCGTCGAGGGCCGCGACCTCGAGTGCCGCCGCGGGCGGGTGATGATGCGCACCACCCAGGGCCTGGCACCAGTGCACGTGATCTACCGCCGCATCGACGACGAGTTCCTCGACCCAGTGCACTTCCGCGCCGATTCGCAACTGGGCTGCCCCGGCATGATCGACGCCGCCCGCGCCGGCAACGTCACCCTGGCCAACGCGGTGGGTAACGGGGTCGCCGACGACAAGCTCGTCTACACCTACATGCCCGACATCATCAGGTACTACCTGAACGAGGAGCCGATCCTCAAGAACGTCGACACGTGGCGCTGCGGCGAGCCGGACCATCTCACCGAGGTGCTCGACCGGCTCGACGAACTGGTGCTCAAGCCGGTCGACGGCTCCGGCGGCAAGGGGATCGTGATCGGCCCCCGCGCGACCCAGGCCGAGCTGGACGAGCTGCGTGCCAAGGTGATTGACGACCCACGCTCGTGGATCGCCCAGCCCGTGGTGCAACTTTCGACCGTTCCCACGTTCGTCGACGGCGAGCTCGGACCGCGTCACGTCGACCTTCGGCCGTTTGCGGTCAACGACGGCGAGCGCGTGTGGGTGCTGCCCGGCGGTCTCACCCGGGTGGCACTGGCCAAGGGTGAGCTGATCGTGAACTCCTCGCGCGGCGGCGGCTCCAAGGACACCTGGGTACTGGCCGGACCATCGCTACCGCTCGCGAATCCCGACTCGGCCACAGACGACGGCGCGGACGACGCTCCTCCACCTGAGCCCACACCCGAGCCCCCACCCACAGCCCCCACGCCCGACCGATCCGGCCCTGCGGCTCCGGCGGGTCCGGCGTTGACAGCTCTGCACGAGCAGGACGAGCAGCAACAACAGCAACAACGTCGCGTCGTCGCTGCCACCGAGGAGGCGCCATGCTGAGCCGGATCGCCGAGTCAATGTTCTGGATCGGCCGATACGTCGAGCGGGCCGAAGACACCGCGCGGATCCTCGACGTGCAGACGCAGCTGTTGCTCGAAGACGCCACACTCGACGAAGACGAAACCTGCCACGGGCTGCTGTCGATCATGGGCATGGAGAATCCGCCCGAGCACGTCGACCTCGCCTACGTGCTGTCGACCCTGGCGTACGACAGCACGTCGATGGTCTCGATCGCCGCAGCCATCGGCGGTGCCCGCGAGAGCGCCCGCCGGGCCCGCGAGACCCTCTCGGTTCCGCTCTGGGAGGTCATCAACACCACGCACCGTGACCTCGTCTCGGGCACGTTCGTCAACCGTCGTCCGCCACACGTCTTCCAGTGGGTGGTCGGCCGAGCGGCCCTGATCAACGGCACCGCTGACGCCACGATGACGCGCGATGAAGGTTGGCAGTTCCTGATGCTCGGACGCTGCGTCGAACGCGCCGACATGACCTCCCGCCTGGTGGCGACCGCCTCGATCACCGCCGGCAGAAGCGCACAGTGGACGAGCACCCTGCGCGCCTGCGGAGGGTACGAGGCGTTCCTCCGCACCTACCGCGGCATGGAGACCGAGCGGGCAGCTGCCGAGTTCCTGCTGCTCGACCGGCTCTTTCCACGGTCGGTGGTTTTCTCCCTGAACCGCGCCGAGCAATGCCTCGCCCAACTCGAGCTGTCTGGCCAACGGGTGGGGTTCCAGAACGACGCCCAGCGCCTGCTCGGCCGCACCCGGGCCGAGCTCGAGTACCGCTCGCTCTCTGACGTTCTGGTCGACCTGCCCACTGAGATGGAACGACTGCAGCGCACGTGCGCGCTGGCGACCGAGGCGGTGACCCGGCGGTTCTTCGCCGGCGCCGAGGCCGTCGAGTGGCACGGCGTCGGAGGAGCGTGAGAGATCGATGAACATGCAGCTACGCATCGCGCACACCACGAGCTTCGAGTACGACGGCAAGGCGGTCGCGTCCTACAACCAGGCACGGCTCACCCCGGTGACGACTCCCGAGCAGATCGTGGTGCACAGCCGCCTCGAGGTCAGCCCGAAGCCATGGACCTTTGAGTACCGCGACTACTTCGGCACCCACGTCACGGCCTTCGAGGTCGTCGATCCGCACGAGGCGATGACGGTGAGTGCCACGTCGACTGTCCAGGTCAATCGAGCGCCGGCACCGCCACCGTCCCTCTCGTGGGAGCGGCTCGCGAGCCGGGAGGTCTCCGACCGATGGACGGAATACCTCACCTTGCCGTCCATCATCGAGCCAGCCGCCGACTTCGCCCAACGCGCCAAGCAGGTGGCCGCCGACCACGAACTCCCGGGCGAGGCTGCCCGAGATCTGTGCGCCCTGGTGCACGACGAGGTCGAGTTCGTGCCCGGCGTGACTGACGTCCGCGGCACCGCGGCTGCGGCGTGGCAACAGCGGGCCGGAGTGTGCCAGGACATGGTGCATGTCGTGCTCGGCGGACTGCGGTCGATCGGGATCCCAGCGCGTTACGTTTCTGGGTACTTCCATCCCGACGCAGAGCCGCTCATCGGCGCCACCGTGTCGGGTCAGTCCCACGCCTGGGTCGAGTGGTGGGACGACGGCTGGCACGCCTACGACCCGTGCAACGCCGAGGAGCCAGGTGACCGCTACGTCACCCTGGCTCGGGGTCGCGACTATCTGGACGTCCGACCGCTGAGCGGCATCTTCACCGGCATCAGCACCTCGCGCCTGAGCGTCGAGGTCGAGTTGACCCGGCTCGCCTGAGCTACCCGGCCCACCCTCGATGACCGGATCGCACGCTCATGGCAACCCCGAGGTCGACGTCCCGCGCCGTCCGCGACGGTTGCTGATCGGAGTACTCATCGCCTGCGCGGTCGCGACGGTGGCAGGCATCGCCTTCCTGTGGCCGGACGGCGACAAGGTCGACGCCCTGGGCGACCAGGTGCAGTTTGCCGCACCCGGTGTCACCTTCCCGCGTGCCGAGGTGACCGACGTCGAAGAGCCTTGCGCCGAGCTAGGCGACGAAGGGTGCGGTCGCGTCGATGTGCGAGTACTCGACGGCGAGGGCCAGGGCCTCGACCTCACCGTGGGGGTGCCACCCGATGTGTTGGCGTCCGGACTGGCGCCCGGTGACCAGCTCAAGCTCATTCGCACACCGGCCGCAGAGGATCGGGTCGAGACGTTCAGCTACTTCGGCACCGTGCGCACGTTCCCGGTGCTGTGGTTGTTGCTGGCGTTCGTGGTCGTCGTGCTCTTGGTCGCTCGCGCCCGCGGGCTCTACGCGTTGATCGGGCTGGCCTTCAGCGCCGCCGTCATCGCTCAGTTCATGCTGCCGGCCCTGTTGTCGGGCCAGTCGCCAATCCTGGTCGCGATGGTGGGGTCGGCAGCCATCATGTTCGTGGTGCTCTACACGACCCACGGTTGGTCGCTGCGGACCAGTGCGGCACTTGCCGGAACTCTCGCGGGAGTTGCCCTCACGGGGGTGATCGGGCACCTGGCCGTCGGTGGTACGCGCATCACCGGCGTCGGCGACGAAGGCGCGCGGGTGCTGTCGTCGCTGTCTGGCGGCGTCGACGGTCTCTCCTTCCAAGGGCTCTTCGCCTGCGCGATCGTGGTGGCTGGGCTGGGCGTGCTCAACGACGTCACCATCACCCAGGCCTCCGCTGTGTGGGAGATCCGCGCAGCAGCCCCGACGCTGTCGCGGCGTCACGTCTACCTCAGCGGCATGCGGATCGGGCGCGACCACATCGCCTCCACGATCTACACGATCGTGTTCGCCTACGCCGGAACCGCACTGCTGGTGCTCATGCTCCTGTCGCTCTACGACCTCCCGATCCTCGACCTCCTCGCGACCGAGGAGATCGGTCAAGAGGTCGTGCGCACCCTGGCGACGAGCATCGGTCTGGTGCTGGCCGTACCGCTGACGACCCTGATTGCCGCCGTGACACTTCCTCCGGCGAGTGCGCCGGCCGCCTCCTAACCCCTATCCTGCTCAAGCGGACGGGCTGGCCGGGCGACCGCGTGGACCCTTCGGGGTCTCCGAGGAAGGTCCGGGCTCCGAAGAGCAGGGTGGTGGGTAACACCCACCCGGGGTAACCCGCGGGACAGTGCCACAGAGAACAGACCGCCTCTGACGTTCAAGCCACGCGCAGGGACTGAGGAGGTAAGGGTGAAACGGTGGAGTAAGAGACCACCAGCACGTCGGGCGACCGGCGTGGCTCGGCAAACCCCACCTGGAGCAAGATCAGACAGTGCGCGTTTGAGGGCTGCTCGCCTGAGTGCACGGGTAGATCGCTTGAGACCACCGGCAACGGTGGCCCTAGATGGATGGTCGCCCCCGACAGAACCCGGCCTACAGGCCAGCCCGTCCGCACCACCCGATCTGACCTGGTGAGCCGCGCACCGCGGCGCTGCTCATCGTGGCTACACATCGATCGGCAGGTTCGCGGGGCGCCGCCCGGCCCACGGCGCAAGCAGCAGCGCGCAGGCCCGCCGCAGGTCGACCTCAGCCTCGTCGGCCGAGAATTCGCCTGCCGCCGCCCACGTGAGGACGCCGTACGTCGTCTGCTCGACCAGGCGCGCCAACCGTAGATCGTCGTCCGTGGGATCGGCGATGCCGGCGACGGAGACGATTCGGTCGCGGAAAGTGTTGTCGCCCTGGGCGCCGGTCTCGGCGCGCAAGGCGTTGACGGAGGTGATCATCGCTCGCCCAAGAGTGGGGTGCCGTAGCACGCCGCGGACGGCACCGATGATCAGCTCGGCCACCCGCGCGCCCGGGTCGGCGGTCGGGCTCACCTCGAGCGGGCGCACGTCGTCGACGCCCGAGAGCATGAGGTCGGCGAAGAGGTGGTGCTTGCTGGGGTAATAGCGGTAAAGCGTGCCCAGGGCGACGCCCGCAACAGCGGCGACCTCGGTCATCTGCACCTGCTCGAGCCCCTTCGCCGCGCCGAGCCGCGCCGCTGCCCGTCGAAGGCGCTCGCGCCTACCGTGCTGCAGCGGGGTGCTCGGCACGGCCGGCGGCTGAGCCTGGCTGATACGAGGCATGCAGACAACCTAGTCACAAAACTAGAATTGATTCTAGACACGACCGACGGTGCGGCCTAGATTGCCGTCATGATCGAGACCAGGCGGGCGGCGACAGCCGTCCTCCTCATGGCCAGCCTGGCCCTCGCCATCCTTGTCCCGACTACGGCACGGGCGGCGCCCGAGGTGGACCCCACGGCGTGCCGCACCCAGCTCGACGCCGGTCGCCAACGACTGCCCGTGACCTCCCAGGGCCTCACCTACGGCGTCTTGGTCCACCTACCGCGACGGCTCGCGACGAAGACGCGGCTGGTGCCCCTCGTGGTCAACCTGCACGGCTCCACCCAAAGTGGCGCCGCCAGCCTCGACTCCACCCGGCTCGATCGGGCGGCGGACCGCCACGGCTTCATCGTCGCTTCGCCGGACGGTGGCATCCCGCGGCTGCCCATACCCACAGGTGGCCCAGGCTACTTCTGGAACGTGCCGGACTCTCCCATGGTCGGCGACCTCCCAGTGCCTCCCGGATCCCGCGATGACGTCCGGTTCCTGCTCGACCTGGTGCGGACGTTGCAGCGTCGCGCATGCATCGACCCGCGTCGTACCTACCTCACCGGTGCCTCCAACGGCGGTCGGATGACGTCGGCGATGGCCTGTCTGCACGCCGACGTATTCGCAGCCGTCGCGCCGGTCGCCGGGGTGCGCGCCGGCTATCCCGACGCACGGTGCCAACCCGTTCGGCCGATCCCCTTGCTTGCTGCGCACGGTCGGCGTGACCCGGTCAACCCCTATGAGGGAAACGGACGCGACAGCGAGAGCTGGGGATACGGGGTCGAGGAGGCCATGCGTCGCTGGGCGCGGGTCGACGGGTGCGCGCCGAGGCCTCGCGCACGACGTACGACAACGACGATCACCACGCTGTCATGGCACGGCTGCGAGCCAGGAGCCGATGTCGTTCTGGTGCGGTCGCGGACCGGCGGGCACGGCTGGATAGGCCACCCCACCCCACCACCCTTCAACCTGGCCAGCGGGCCTGACGACCTCTCACTCGACCTCAACGACGTGATCTGGGACTTCTTCGCCTCCCACCCGTTGTCCGCGCGAGCGCCGCGATGACTGGTCTCGTCGACCGCTACGGCCCCTGGGCCGTGGTGACTGGCGGCTCGGAGGGAATAGGCCGCGCCTTCGCACTGCAGCTCGCAGAGGCCGGGCTGCACCTGCTGCTCGTCGCGCGCAAGCCTGGTCCGCTCGAGTCCACTGCGGCCCAGGCCCGTGAGCGCGGAGTAGAGGTGCGCACGCTGGCTCTCGACCTGACGACGTCCGACGCGCCGTCCCGGGTGGTCGCGGCCGTGGCCGACGTCGAGGTGGGGCTGCTAGTGCACAACGCCGGGGCCAACACCCACAGCGAGGAATTTCTTGACGGCGACCTCTCGGCTTTCGAGCAGGTCATCGCCCTCAACGTCACTACGCCGCTGGCGCTCGCGCACCACTTCGGGCGCGGAATGCGGGATCGGCGTCACGGAGGCATCCTTCTCGTCGGGTCGCTCGCCGGCTACCTCGGGTCGACCAAACACACGGTGTACGGCGGGGCGAAGGCGTTCGGTCGGATCTTCGCCGAGGGCCTGTGGCTCGAGCTGCGCGACCACGACGTCGACGTGCTCGAGCTGGTGCTCGGCGTGACACGCACACCGGCCATGGAGCGCGTCGGACTCAACTTCGACATGCCCGGCATGCCGGTCTCAGAGCCCGACGACGTCGCCAGGCAAGGGCTAGCGCAGCTCAGCCAGGGGCCGGTACAGATCGCTCAGGGCCACCAGGCGCAGGCTGCCTCGCGCAACGACCCCGACCGTGCCAAGGTCGTGCTCGGAGCACACCGGTTCATGCAAAAGCTCATGGGCGACCGGTGAGGCTGGGACTCTCGACGCCGGTCGTCGTGCAGCAGCCCCGGGTCGCCTCTGATTGGGAGGCCTCGGCCAGCCCGGATGAGCTCGTCACCGTGGCGCGCGCGGCCGACGAGCTCGGCTTCGACCACCTCACCTGCAGCGAGCACGTCGCCGTGCCGGCGGAGGCGGCCGCGACCCGGGGCGCGACGTACTGGGACCCGCTGGCCACCCTGGCCTTCATCGCCGCGCACACCACGACCATCCGACTCGCGACCTCGGTGCTGGTGCTCGGCTATCACCACCCGCTGGCGATCGCGAAGCGCTACGGAACGCTCGACCGACTCAGCGGTGGCCGAGTGGTGCTTGGCGTGGGAGTCGGTTCCCTCGAGGACGAGTTCACGCTCCTCGGCGCCGACTGGCTCGACCGCGGCGAGCGTGCCGACGAGTCGCTCCGGGTTCTCCACGCCGCGTGGGGCCGCGGGTCCTACGACGGACTGACCGTCGATCCGCACGCCACCACCACCCATGCCCCGGTCTGGGTAGGCGGGCGCAGTGCTCGCTCGCTGCGGCGGGCTGTCGAGCTCGGTGACGGGTGGATGCCATTCGGCCTGCGACCCGACGAGCTCGCGTTGCTGCTCGATGGGTTCGACCTGCCTCCGGGGTTCGAGGTCGTGCTCTCCCCAGGCCGCCCGCTCGACCCAGGCGCCGACGCCGACGGCACCCGCCGCCGCCTCACCGCGCTGCTCGCAGCCGGCGCCACGATCGTGACCTGCGCCGTTCGCGCGGAGTCCGCCCTGCACCACACGGAACAGTTGGCCAGGCTCAAGGCCCTGGCCGACGAGATCGGAGCTGACTGATGAACGACCGCATCGCCGCGCTGGAGGCGCGGCTGCAACACGTCGAGGACCTGCTGGCCATCACCCAGCTCGTCGCGAGCTACGGCCCGCTCGTCGATGCCGGCGAGGCCGACGCGGTGGCAGCACTGTGGGCCGAGGACGGCGAGTACGACGTCGAGGGCTGGCACATGCGTTCGCGCGACGACGTCCGCGACATGGTGCACTCCGACGGTCACCAACACCTGATCGCCGGCGGCTGCGCGCACTTCCTTGGGCCCGCCTCGGTGTCGGTCGCAGGTGACGCCGCCACCGCGGTGTGCGAGTCGATGCTCGTGCGGCATCGCGACGGAGAGTTCTCCGTCCGCCGGGCCGGAGCCAACCGATTCCGGCTGCGGCGCTCTCCCGGCGGGTGGCAGATCGAGCACCGCACGACCCGCGCCCTCACCGGGTCAGGCGAGGCCCGCGAGCTCCTGGCGGGTGTGCGATGAGCGGCACTCTCGATGCGCGGGTCGCCCTGGTGACCGGCGCCGGAGCCGGCATCGGCGCCGGCATCGCCCGCAAGTTCGCCGACGAGGGCGCGAAGGTCGTCGTCGCTGAGTACGACGAGGCGGCCGGGCGCGCGGTCGCCGAGGAGATCAATGGACTGTTCGTCGCCTGCGACGTCAGCGTCAAGGACCAGGTCGTGGCCGCCGTCGACGCCACCGTGCACGCCTACGGCTCGGTGGACATCGTGGTCAACAACGCCTGGGGCGGTGGCTCGATCAGCCGGGTCGAACGCAAGACCGACGAGGCCCTCGCGCACGGAATGGCCGTCGGCTACTACGGCCCCTTCTGGGCGATGCAGGCCGCGCTGCCCCACATGACGGAGAAGGGATGGGGTCGGGTGGTCAACCTGGTGAGCCTCAACGGAGTCAACGCTCACATGGGATCGCTGGAGTACAACGCAGCCAAGGAAGCGCTGCGCGCGCTCACCCGCACGGCCGCCCGCGAGTGGGCGCCTAGCGGCGTCACCGTCAACGCGATCGCTCCGGCCGCCAAGTCGCAAGCCTTTCTCCGAGCCATCGGCGAGTATCCCGATCTGGAGGCCCTTGCCGACGCCGCCAACCCGATGGGGCGCATGGGCGACCCCTATGACGACATCGCCCCGGTCGCGGTCTTCCTCGCGAGCGAAGGGTGTCGCTACCTGACCGGCAACACGCTCTTCGTCGACGGCGGATCCCACATCAACGGCGCCCCGTGGGCGCCCGACCTCGACTGAGATCAGTGATTGGTCGGGTCGCGACGGCGTTCCGAGGATGGGCTGGTCGCGCCTTTCATGTGGCGTACCTCGTGCGCGACTCATCGCTCGTAGGGGTGAAAATTGGCGCGCCATGTTTGAATCCTCGGCCCCGAAGTCACTATCCCCACATGGCCTCCCTCCAACAGCAGCCCACACGCGACTCGTCCGACGAGCTGTTCAGCACGATCTTCTTGTTCGCCGGCCCTGTGCTGGCGTTCGTGCTCGCACTGTTCATGATCGGCTGACGACTGCGTCTGGCGCGTACAGCTCCATCTACAGCTTCATCGGGTCGGCGCTAGACGTCCGACGTTGCAGCTAGTGCGAGATGTCACGATGTCCGTGTGACCGTGGACGACACCCGCAGCATGCGTGAGCGCATGGTGGCCGGCGACCTCTACCTCGCCGACGACCCGACCATCGAAGAGGAAAGTCACGCTGGCCGCGACGTCATGACCGCGTTCAACGCGACGGCCTCGCGACAGAAGCCGCTGCGCCATCGGCTGCTCGAGCAGCTGCTCGGCTCCGTTGGCGTCGATTGCGAGATCCGATCGCCGCTCTACGTCGACTTCGGCAGCAACCTCCACCTCGGCGATCGGGTGTTCGTCAACTACGGGCTCACCGCACTGGACGTAGCACCGATCACGATCGGTGACGACGTGCAGATCGGCCCGCATGTGCAGCTGCTCACCCCCACCCACCCACTCGAGGCCGACCTGCGCCGGGCCAAGTGGGAGGCAGCCGAACCGATCACGATCGGGGCCAACGTATGGCTGGGCGGCGGGGTGATCGTATGTCCCGGCGTCACGATCGGCGACAACACTGTGGTCGGTGCGGGCTCCGTCGTCACCAAGGATCTTCCGGCCGACGTCGTGGCCGTCGGCAACCCGGCACGCGTCATCCGTGAGCTCACGTGAGCTGGGCTACCTGCACCGAGGGTCACGCCCACTGGGGGCCTCGCGGTGCAGCCGGGCTGCTCGTCGCCCGCGGCGGCGCCGCGCTGCTGCAACTCCGAGCCCGCTGGGCCCACCAAGGCGGCACCTGGTCGATCCCCGGCGGCGCGATCGAGCGGCACGAGTCATCGGTGGAGGCCGCCCTCCGCGAAGCTGAGGAAGAGCTAGGGCTCACGGCATCGACGGTCACCGTCCAAGGGTTGTGGACCGCCGACTGCGGCGGCTGGACCTACAAGACGGTGCTCGCGGCACCGACCACTGCCGAGCTCGAGCTTCGAGACCTCGCCGAAAGCGCCGGCCATGCGTGGGTGCCCGCTGCCGACGTCGAGGGGCACCACCTGCACCCGGCCTTCCGGGCGGCCTGGACCAACCCCGACGGGGTCCTGCGAGACTTCGTCAGCCGGTCAGGGCAGTAGCTCCAGCTCCACACGCCTGGTGGCGACGTCGGCCGAGGCCAGGCGCACCCTCACGTCGTGACCGAGGGGCAATTCGCCAGCACCTGTGAGCGGTGCCTCGACGCCGAGGTCGCGCACCATGGCGGTGCCCCGGGTCGGCTCCTTCTCATCGACGCTCACCACGACGGCCGCGAACTCCTCGCCCACGCGATCGACCAGGAGCGCCGCTTCGGCGAGGTCGACCACGGCGCGCTCGTAGGTGCGAGCCCGCTGCGCCGAGGACTGCAGCTCTTTGGGGAGGGCCGGCAGGGCCGCCAACACCCAGTCAGGCACCGGGTCTCCGGAGCACAGCGCTAAACACACCTCGCCGGCGTAGCGGTCGCCCAGACGTCGCAGCGGGGCCGTGACGTGGGCGTACTCGGATGCGAGCGCTGCGTGCTGAGGTTCGGCCGGCACCTCGCCGTCGAAGGCCACGTATCCGCTCCCCCGCAGCAGTCGCGCGCTGGCCACGATCACCGCCGCATGGTCGGAACGCGACGGATCGAGCGAGCGAACGAAGTCGGGGTAGACCTGCTCGGCCGGCCACTCCACGCCGAGCGCCCGGGCGATCCGGTGCAGCCGCTGGACGTCGCGCGGGTCGGGTGGTGGCAACGTGCGAAGCAGTCCGACGCGGGCGTAGACCATCAGCGAGGCGGCGCCGAAGCCGGTGAGCAGCGAGATCTGCGAGTTCCACAGCTCGATGGGCAGCAGGCTCCGGAACTCGAGCTTCCAGTGCCCGTCGCTGGCATCGATCACCTGCTCGGGCAGCGGCAGCGAGACGCCGCCGCGCGACGCGTCGCGGTGCAACCTCTTCTCGCCGACCTCTTTCATCAGCAGCAGCATCTCGTCGGCCGTGCCGTCGTCGATCATCTGCTGAGCGCCCTCGTAGGAGAGCTTCGCGCGCGAACGCACCAAGGCACGTTCCACGTGGATGTCGGTGCCCTCACCCTCCTCGTCGACCCGCACGGTCCACAACAGAGCCGGGCGCACCTGATCGGGTAGCAGCGAGCCCGCGTCCTCGGAGATCACCGGAGGATGCAGCGGAATCTTTGAGTCGGCGCCGTACAGCGTCTCGCCACGGCGGTGCGCCTCGAGGTCGATCGGATCGCCAGGGGTGATGAACGCAGCCAGGTCAGCGATGGCGTAGTGGACGACGTAGCCGCCCGGCCGCTCCGTGTCACGAGCCACGTGAACTGCCTGGTCGAGGTCGCGTGAGCTCTCCGGGTCGATGGTGACCATCGGCAGATCGGTGCGGTCGAGGTCGGGCAGCCGCGGGTTGGCCGCTGCGTGCTCGGCGGCCGCTTGCACCTCGGGGGAGAACTCCGGCCGAACGTCGAGCTCCGCCTGGATGCGAGTCACCCCCGCACGCAAGGTCGCGACGACCGCGTCGTCGTCGGTACGGACCCGGACCCGTCGGTTGCTGGGCATGCCAACGACCCTAGCCTGGCCCCGTGCTCATCGTGCTGCCCCCGAGCGAAGGCAAGACGGCGCCTCGGCGCGGCAAGCCGCTCGCCCTCGACTCGCTGTCGTCCCCATCGCTCAGCGCCCCACGGTCGCAGGTGCTCGAGGCCCTCGTCGACCTCTGTGCCTCCGATCCCGAGAAGGCCGCCGCGGTTCTGGAGGTGCCCAAGTCTCAGCTTGAGCTCGTCGACCTCAACGCTCGGGTGAGCTCGTCCCCCACCGCGCGAGCCGACGCTGTCTACACCGGTGTCCTCTACGACGCCCTGGGTTTCGCCACGCTTTCAAGCGCCGCCAAGCGGCGGGCCACATCGCGGGTGGCGATCACCTCGACCCTGTTCGGCCTGGTTCGTCCTGGTGATCGCATTCCCGCCTACCGACTCTCCGGAGACGCCTCGTTGCCTGAGCTGGGCTCGGTGGCCGGACTTTGGCGCGAGCACCTCGGGCCGGCGATGACGGAGTCGATGGGCACCGGGCTGCTCGTCGATCTCCGATCAAGCATGTACGCGGCCTTCTGGCGTCCGCCGGCCGACCTGGCGCGCCGGGTCGCGACGGTGCGGGTGTTGCACGAGTCCCACGGCAAGCGCTCGGTGGTGAGCCACTTCAACAAGGCCACGAAGGGTCGGATCGTGCGTGCCCTCCTCGAGGACGGCCGCGACCCTCGGACGCCGACCCGTCTAGCCGACGTGCTGCGCGACCTCGGCTGGACCGTCGAGGTCGGCGACCCCACGGCCAAGGGCACCCAGCTCGACGTCGTGGTCACCGACGTCTGAGCGCGAGTCGGCGCAAGTGTGCGCCGACTCGGCGACTACCAGGCGCTCGAGGTGAACGCGTCCCGCGCTGGCGGCAGTGCGTTGTAGAGGCGCATCGACGCGCGACCGTCGGCGAAGTAGCTGAGCACCGTGATCGATGCCGGGGAGAGCTCCATCCGGAAGACCGCCTCCAGCGGCGCATCGAGCGCATGGGCCACCAGGGTCTTGATGGGCGTCACGTGGCTGACCAGTACGACGGTGGTGCCCACGTGGTCGCTCAGAAGTCGCTCAAGACCTGCCAGCACCCGCTCCTGCACGACCCGGAACGATTCCCCTCCCTGGGGCGCCACATCGAGCGAACCGAGCCAAGCCTTCAGCTCATCGCCGTGCTGCTCGCCCACCTCACCGAACGTGAGACCGTCCCAGTGACCGAACTCCATCTCGGCAAAGCCTGGCTCCTCGACGACAGCCACACCGAGCAGCTCGCCCAGGAGGTCTGCCGACTCGCGCGTGCGTCGCACCGGAGAAGCGATCACTGCGGAGATCCGGTCGGCCATCGGCAGCAACCACTCACCAGCGGCGCGAATCTGGTCACGCCCCTCGTCGCTCAACGGCGGGTTGTCGCCGCCCAGTCCGCCGGAGAAGCGCTTGGCCGAGGTGTGCTTCGTGACTCCGTGGCGCACCACGATCACGGTGGTGGGCGAACCGCTTCGGCCAGCCCAGCCCCGCGGCTGCGGAGCCGGAGTGGCCGACTCCTCGATCTCCTCCACCAGCGAGTCGGCCGGCTCGGGGTCGATTCCGGTCACCGTGACGCCGGTGCGGACGCCGTCCAGCGCCTCGTTCGCGAGCCGGTCGGCGTGTGAGTTCTGCTCGCGTGGGATCCACGTGTAGGTAGTGCCGGAGGGTGCGAGCTCGCTCGCCTCAGCAGCCAACGGCCTCATCGAGGGGTGCTTGATCTGCCAACGCCCGGACATCTGCTCGACGACGAGCTTGGAGTCCATCCTCACGTCAACAGTCGCTCCAGGCGCCAGCTCGGCGGCCAGCCGGAGCCCGGCGATGAGCCCGGCGTACTCGGCCACGTTGTTGGTTGCCACACCGATCGTGGCGGCGTCCTCGGCCACGACCTCACCCGTGGCGGCGTTCTTGAGCACCGCGCCGTAACCCGCCGGGCCGGGATTGCCCCGTGATCCGCCATCGGCCTCGATGACGACCGCGCGCAGCAAGGCTTCGGTCACAGCCCGCTCTCGGCCGTCCGGACCAAGATTCGCTGGCACTCTTCGCAGCGCACGACCAGGTCGTCGGCCGCGGCTGCGATCGACTCCAGCTCTGCGTTGTCGATCGTCAGGCGACATCCACCGCACTGACGGGCGCGCAGCTCAGCGGCGCCCACGCCGCCCTTGCTCTCACGGAGTCGGTCGTAGAGCGCCAGGAGGTCAGCGGGCAGGCCAGCGCTGGCCGGCACCCGCTCGGCGGCAGCGGCGTCGAGGTCAGCGTCGAGCGCGGCCCACTTCTGGTCACGAGACGCCGTCAGCTCTGCGAGGCGCTCCTCGTGCGCCGACATCTTCTGAAGAAGCTCGGCGAGCACTCCTTGGGCCTCCTCGAGCTGCTCCATCACCTCGAGCTCCTCGTCTTCCAGCACCGAGATCCGGCGATCGAGCGAGGCCAGCTCGTGCTGGAGGTGCTCGAGGTCCTTGGGGCTGGTGATCAGGCCTTGCTCGATGCGGTCGCGGTCGCGAGTGCGTCGCACCTTGACCAGCTCGACGTCGGCTTCAGCCTTGGTCTGGGCGGCGATCAGGTCGTCGACGACGATCTGCTGGTCGCGGCGCTGGTCGTCGACCTCTTGACGCGTGGCCTCGAGCGCCGCGATCTCCGCGAGCTCGGGCAGGGCGGCGCGTTGGTGCCGCGCCAGGTCGATCCGCCGGTCGATCGCCTGGAGGTCGAGGAGCTGGAGCTGGGCGGACGCGGGAGCCTTCACAGGCGCATTGTCCATGGATCAGTGTTGAGCTGACTCACACGGGTCTGCACGGCTTCACCCAACTGCTCGCGAACCCGTTGCTCGACGACCGGAAGCCAGGTCGACTCGGCGGCCCAGTGGGCGACGTCGATCAACGCCGGACCACCCTTCTCGACGAATTCGGCTGCTGGGTGGTGCCGCAGATCGCTGGTGACGTAGACGTCGGCGTCGGTGGCCAAGACCGTGTCGAGCAAGAAGTCTCCGGCGCCTCCGCACACTGCGATCCGGCGCACGCTACGCGCAGGATCGCCGGCCACTCGGATGCCGTGGGCGGTCTCTGGCAACGTCTCAGCCACCACGTGGGCGAACTCGCCCAGCGTCATCCGCGCAATCGTGCCGAGCCGGCCCGTGCCGGTGACCCCGACCTCTGCATCGGCCACCTCCACGACGTCGAAGGCAGGCTCTTCGTACGGGTGGGCGGCCCGCATGGCTGCCACTACCGCGGCTCGACGGGCGCGGGGAAGGACCACCTCGACACGTAGCTCGTCGACCTCCTCGATCTCACCGACGGTGCCGATCATCGGGTTGGCTCCCTCCAGCGGTCGGAACCGGCCTTGTCCGGGTGAGGAGAACGAGGCGAAGTCGTAGTTGCCGATGGTGCCCGCACCGGCCTCGGCCAGGGCCGCCCGCACCACGGCGGCGGCATCGATCGGCACAAACACGGTGAGCTTGTCGAGCGGCGCGGCTGGCGCCGCGACGATCGGTACCTGCTCGGTCAGGCCCAACGCGGAGGCCAATGCCTCCGAGACACCACCCAGGGCCTGGTCGGCGTTGGTATGTGCGGTGAGCAGCGCGCAGCCGGCGCGAGCCAGGGTCGCCACCGTGCGGCCCTTAGCCGTCGTGGCGGCGAACCCGTGCACCGGCTTGAGAAACAGCGGGTGGTGCACCACGAGCAGATCGGCGCCCCACTCGGCTGCCTCTGCTGCGACCTCGGGGCTCGGATCGACGGCGAACATGACCTTGCCCACCTGCTGCTGAGGGTCGCCGAGCACGAGGCCGACGGCATCCCAACTCTCCGCCGTGTGCGGCGGGTACCACCCGTGGATCAGGTCGACGATCTCGTTCAACGCGGGCACGTCGACAGGGTAGTCAGCCCTCCGCTGGCTCAGTTGACCTGGCGGCCCAAACCCTCCCAGTACGGTGCGCGCAGCTTGAACTTCTGGAGCTTTCCGGTGGCGGTGCGCGCCAGTTCGTCGCGGAACTCGACCGACGTCGGGGCCTTGTAGCCGG
Organism: Nocardioides sp.; assembly: GCA_049583775.1. Lineage (GTDB taxonomy): Bacteria > Actinomycetota > Actinomycetes > Propionibacteriales > Nocardioidaceae > Nocardioides. Next base: position 8,699 of record JBAUWM010000070.1, on the reverse strand, counting down.
CCGCCCGTTTCTTGCACCAGGCAATCAGCTCGGCTTCCTTGTCCGGACCTGGCTCGTGCCCGGCGTCGAGCACCACGAGCGCCTTGATCGTCTCACCCCACTTCTCGCTGGGCACGCCGATCACTGCCACCTCCGCAACTGCCGGGTGCGAGAACAGCACGTCCTCCACCTCGATCGAGGACACGTTCTCTCCGCCGGTGATGATCACGTCCTTCTTGCGGTCGGCGATGGTGAGGTATCCGTCGTCACCGATCGACCCGCCGTCGCCAGTGTGGAACCAGTCGTCGGCCAGGGCGCGGGCGGTCTCCTCGGGCTGGTCCCAGTACCCCTCGAGCACGACGTTCGAGCGAGCCAGCACCTCGCCGCCGTCCTCGCCCTCGTCGCCTGGCTCCGAGATGCTCAGTCGGACACCGAGGGCGGGAGCGCCCGCGCGGGTCAGCAGGACTGCGCGCTCCTCGGCCGACAAGTGATCCCACTCGGCCCGCGACCGGTTGAAGGTAAGCAGCGGCGAGGTCTCGGTGAGCCCGTAGATCTGGATGAACTCCCAGCCCAGCTCCTCCTCGACCCGCATCACGGTCTTCGTCGGTGGCGGGGCCCCGGCCATGATGATTCGCACCCGGTCGCGGCCTGGGATCTCGCCCTCCCAGGTTTGCGCCGCCTCGAGCACCGCAGCAGCCACGGCGGGCGCTGCGCACATCACAGTGACCCCGTGGTCGCGCACCCGCCGCAAGATCTCGGCTCCGTCGATCTTGCGCAGCACGACCTGGGTGACCCCCAGCCCCGTCATCGCGAACGGCATGCCCCACCCGTTGGCATGGAACATCGGAAGGGTGTGCAAGTAGACGTCGCGGTCGGTGACCGCCGCGTGCATGGCGAAGGTCACCGCGTTGGTCCAGATGTTGCGGTGCGTGATCTGCACACCCTTGGGGCGCGCGGTCGTGCCCGAGGTGTAGTTGATGCACGCGGTGGCAGCTTCGTCGCGCTCCCAGGGGCGTGGCTCGACGTCGGGCTCGGCGTACAGGTTCGCGTCGTCGCCCAGCACGAAACGGTGTTCAGCCGTCACCCCCGACAACGCCTCGTCGAGCTCGGGATCGACGAGCAGCACCCGAGCACCGGAGTGCTCCACGATGAACGCGACCTCTTCGGGGCTGAGCCGGAAGTTGACGGGCACCAGCACCCTGCCCGAGCCCGTCACGCCGAAGAAGGACGTGAGGAGGCGGGCGCTGTTGTGGCTCACGACGGCGACTCGGTCACCCACCTCGATCCCGAGCTGGTCGAGTCGCGCCGCCTGGCGCCGAGCCAGGGCGCCGATCTCACCGTAGGACAGCTCCTCGAGCGACGTCGCCGGCTGATCGGGCTCGTCGACCACACCGACCCGCTCGCCGTAGACCTGCACGGCCCGGTCGATGAAGTCGCAGACCGTCAAAGGCACGAACATCGAAAGTCTCCTCCGCACTGACGCTGTGACGTCAGCCACTCTAGTAACTGGCTGAGGGACGCCGTGAAGAGAGATGTGGGGCAGGATCGCCCCCGACACGAATCCCCGTTGGCATCCCGTGGCGGGCGGCACCCGCCGAATCTTCGAGGAAGTCTGATGGCGCGAATTCTGATCCTCGAGGACGACGAGCGGATTGCCACGTTCGTCGCCAACGGCCTTCGCGCCGAGGGACACCTGAGCACCGTCGTCGGCGACGGACTCACCGGCCTCCGCGAAGCTCTGAGTGGCAACCACGACCTCGTCGTGCTCGAGATCGGCCTCCCCGGGATCAACGGGTTCGACCTTCTGCGACAGCTACGCGCCCACGGCTCGACCGTGCCCGTGGTCGTGCTGACAGCCCGCGACTCGGTGTCCGACACCGTGGCAGCGCTCGAGGGTGGTGCAGATGACTACATGACCAAGCCGTTCCGGTTCGCCGAACTGCTCGCGCGGATTCGGTTGCGACTGCGCGATCACGGCGACGTCGGTCGCGACGACGGTATCGAGGCCGGGGGCGTGCGGCTGGACCTGCGCACCCGACGGGCCACGGTGCGCGACCGCGAGGTCGACCTGTCGGCTCGTGAGTTCACCCTGGCCGAGACCTTCATCCTGAGCGCCGGCCACGTGCTCTCGCGCGAGCAGCTTCTCGATCACGTGTGGGGCCTGGCCTTTGACCCCGGCTCCAACGTGGTCGACGTCTACGTCGGCTACCTGCGCAAGAAGTTCGGCCCGTCCACGATCACGACGGTCCGCGGCATGGGCTATCGGTTCAACGTCTGAGCGCAACCCCACCACGCGACAAGAGGCCGACGAGAGCCCTTCTACGGGGCTCTCGTCGACCTCTCATCGGGGTCGTGAACTAGCGCGTCATGAGGGCCACGTCACCGCGGTGACCTGCCCACCCACGACGTCGACGGTCATGACGATTTCGTCGGTGCCCTTCGGCAGCAGCCAGTAGCTGCCCTCGGTCACCTCCGGATACACCAGCGCCGGGATCTCCCCGCCGCCAGGCATCGGCCGGCGCACGACCGCTACGTGCGGTCGATCCCCCGGCCCGTGCCCGTGACCGTGCCCATGACCGTGGTCATGGTCGTGGTCATGGTCGTCGCTGACACTGAGATCGGATCCCACCTCGACGATGTCGACCTCGTGGCCGATCATCGTGTCCGGCATCGTGACGACGACCGCCCCGATGTCACCACCGATATCCAGCAGCACGGTGCCTTGGCCCGCGTGCGGGTTCTCCGGCGAGTCTGGAAGCCGATCAGTCATGACTAGGACGCCGTGCCCGGGACCGTCTCGTACCCGCCACCGGGGTGCCCGAGGAACGGGAAGACATCGAGCAGGTCGTTGTTCGTGTTCGTCGTGCCGTCGGTCAGAGCACCAGCAGCGTCGTCGGGCACGTAGTCGGGGTAGACCAACGGAATCGTGGCACCCGCCACCGCACGCAGCTCGATGGCCACCACGTCGTCCTCGAGGCGACGGCCGTTGGGGAACCCACCGATGTCACCGCCGACGACGCCGTAGATGCTGAAGCTCGGGCTGTTCTTGGCCGTGGGCGGAACACCCATGTTCAGGCGCAGCATGTCGGCCTCGACCGGACCCGTGTAGTTCTGGAAGATGGTCTTTCCAGAGCCGTCCTTCACGACGCCCTCCGGGATTCCGGTCAGCAGGATCGCATTCAGGTCGGCCCGCGGACGGGTGCCCTTGTTGAACGCGTCCAGCTTCGGGAACACGCCCGGGTAGAGGAACGGAAGGAGCCCCTGCAGCTCGGGCTTGTTGACGGCGTCCGCGTAGTCCGAGTCCTGGTTCGGCTCGGCAGCGTTCCACTTGTCCTTCTGCGACATCGGGATCAGAACCTCGTTGACCAAGGGGTTACCCAGGCGCGAGACCTGCACAGCCGGGCCCTTGTTCATGAACTTCTTGGTCCGTTTGTTGAACACCCGCACACGCGCACGGTTGGCCGAGGCCCACACACCGATCACGTTGCGACGCTCGAGCGGGTCAGAAGAGCCCTTGCCATCAGCGGTGAGGTCCGAGACCGGAACCTGCATGGCGATGGTGTGACAGTTGTAGGACTGCACCGCGTTGACGCCGTTCATCTCCGGCATCGAGATGAGGTGCGCCTCGTTGAACGGACGCAGGGCCCCCAGGTCGAAGATGCTGCCCAGGTCGACGTGGAACGCGTCGGCGCGCTGACCGCAGAAGAACTTGCGTCCCGAGACGGTCTTGATGGCCGAGTTGGCCAGGGCGGGGTAGTTCGGCGTGCTGCGCGGGCCGACGTTGACCGGCGGGACCGGCACGTTCTGCGCCACGTAGGTCGGCGTCTTGCCCTTGACAGTGCGGATGATGTCGTAGACCTGCGGACGGTTGAACATCGGGCTGTTGATGCTGTCGATCACGCCGAAGTTGTAGAGGAACGTGTTCGGATTCCGAATCTGAGTCCGGAAGTTGAACGAGTAGGTGACGTCGGCCTCAGCCTTGTTCGTGTTCGAGACGTTGATCTCGTAGAGGACGTCGTCGCCGAACTCGTAGAAGTTCGGGCCTCCGTTGGCCTGCTGCAGCGGGATGAAGTTCGCGATCAGCACCACCTGGTCGTCCTCGGTGGGGTGCATGAACGCGTAGACGTCAGTGCCGTCGGCCACCGGGTCCTTGGCGATTTCCGGTGCTTCGCGGTGGGACGACATCACTTACCTCCAGCTGCGTTGAGAATCCGGGTGACCAGGTCGCGGTCGTGAACGACCACCTCACGGTCGCCGATGAGCAGGGTGATCTCGCTCGACTTGTGGTCCTCGATGAGAACCACGACGCCCTCCTTTGCCGACTTGGTGCTCGGCTTGGCCTCTGCCGCTCCTGCGGCAAGGTTCACAGTTCCGACTGTCGCGGCACCGACGCCGGCCGCTGCCAGGAACTTCCTTCTGCTGGTCTCGCTCATGCGATCCACTCCCAGGTGTCTGCATCCCGGCTCGAGGTGAGCCAGGCCACAGGTCGTTCGACACCGCGACCCCAGCGGATTGGACGAAAAATCCGAGGGGTCCGCGCCGGTCACCCCCACGGAGCCGGCGCGGACCCACATGGTGTTCGGAGTCCTAGGAGAGCCGGATGGCTCACCTGTCGAAGATTTCTGCAGTGTGGGCGCGGAGGGGATCGAACCCCCGACCACCTCGTTGTAAGCGAGGGGCTCTACCGCTGAGCTACACGCCCAAAGCGGGCGACAGCCTACAAGGACCCATCGGTGAGGGAAAAAGAGTCGAACCGCCAGCGTCTCGGGTCGCTAGCGGTTCAACAGACATGACTTTACCGATCGGGTGGGCATGGGCCAACGAGCGACACGAAATTCGCGACTGTGGTCTAGACCGTTTCGGTGGCGGCACGCAGTTGGGCCAAGTGCTCGTCGAGGTCCCGCCCCTCGGGCATGGCGTTGTGCACCGCCCAGCGCACCACCCCATCGCGGTCGATGACGTACGACGAGCGCCGCGGGCAGCCCCGCTCGTCATCGAACACACCGTAGGTGTCGGTGACCTGCCCGTGCGGCCAGAAGTCGCTGAGTAGCGGGAAGTTCAGGCCATCGGCATCGGCGAACGAGCGCAACGCGTAGATCGGGTCGCACGAGATGCCGAGCACCTCGGTGTCAAAGGTCATGAACTCGTCGAGCCGGTCGCGAATGCCGGCCATCTCGCCGGTGCACACGCCGGAGAACGCGAACGGGTAGAAGAGGATTGCCACCGCCTTGGTGCCGCGGTAGGTCGAGAGGGTGACGTCTTGGCCGAACTGGTCGCGCAGGCTGAAGTCGGGGGCCGACCCCCCGATGGCGAGACCGGTCACCCGTCGTCGTCCTCGTCATGAGTCGCCAACTCACGCTTGAGAACCTTGCCGGTTGCATTGCGGGGCAGCTCGTCGAGGAAGACGATGTCGCGGGGCACCTTGTAGCGAGCCAGGTTCTCTTTGACCCAAGCCTTCAAGTCATCAGCACTGACCGAGTCGTCGAGTCGCACCACGAACGCCCGGAGGCGCTTGCCGAAGTCGTCGTCGTCAACCCCGATGGCCGCAACGTCGTTCACTCCCTCGTGGCGGGCCAGGCAGTCCTCGACCTCCTTCGGGAAGACGTTCTCGCCGCCCGAGACGATCATCTCGTCGTCGCGTCCCTCGACGTAGAGCAGGCCGTCCTCGCCGAACCGGCCGACGTCACCCGACGACATCAGCCCGTCGATGACCTCCTTGTGACCGCCACCGGTGTAGCCCTCGAACAACAGGCCGTTGCCGACAAAGATCCGTCCGGACTGTCCTGCCGGTACTTCGCACCCGGCCTCGTCGAGGATCTTGACGACCGTGGCGTGCGGAGGCCGACCAGCGGTCGACGGCGACTGACGCAGTTCGGCGGGGCCAGCGATCGCCGCGTAGGCGACCTCGGTCGAGCCGTAGGTGCTGTAGAGGTTGTCGCCGAACTGGTCCATCCAGGTGAGCGCCAAGTCGCCCGGCAGGGCCGAGCCCGAGCTGGCAACCACCTTGAGGTTGGACAGGTCGTACTTGTCGAGCGTCTCGGCCGGCAGCGCCACAATGCGTTGCAACATCACTGGAATCACCACTGCGCTCTGGCAGCCCTGCTCCTGCACGACCTCGAGGAACCCCTCGGGCTCGAACCTGCGCTTGAGCACCACGGTCGACCCGAGAAGCATCGCCAGCGCCATGTGGGCGAACCCCCACGTGTGGAACAACGGCGCAGCGACGTGGCAACGCCATCCGTAGCGCAGCGGCATGCTGCCGAGCAGCGACACGGCCGCCCCGATTCCGGCCTCGCTGCGCGGCGCACCCTTGGGCGTACCGGTCGTGCCGGAGGTGAGGATGATGGTCCGCCCGTGCCGCGATGGCGGCGTGAGGTCGGCATTGTCGTTCGATTCGATGAGCGACTCGAGCGTCGGCACGTCGTGCTCGTCGCTGTCGGTCCAGGCGAGCAACCGGTGGTCGACGTCGGCCTTCTCGAGCAGGCCCGTGAACTCCTCGTCGTAGATGACCACCGAGGGCCGATCGCGTCCGAGCACCTCCACGAGCTGAGGTGCCGCGAACGCGGTGTTGAGGTAGAGGGCGTCGGCGCCGAGCTTTGCCGCGGCGATGCTCGCATCGATGAACCCCCGGTGGTTGCGGCACATGATCGCGACGCCGTCGCCCTCACCGACGCCAAGGTCACGCAGGGCCAGAGCCAACGAGTTCGAGCGGCGGTGCAGCTCGCCGAAGGTGAGCTCGCCCAGCTCGTCGTGCAGACCGACGTGGTCAGGAGTTCGCACGGCCAGTGCGGCGAACCCGCCGGCCGGACCAGTGCCCCACTTCACGACGGTCTTGCCCAAACGGGCAAGGGTCAGGGGTGAGTACGGACGGATGATGCCGGCCTGGCCGAGCACCCTGAGGGAGGTAACCGCGGCGACGATGCCGGAGCTGAACTTTTGGAGCACGAGGCCCACCCTAGTCACGGTGACCAGGGCCACCCCGGCAGGTCAGGCCGGAGTCTTGGGCGCCACGAGACGCGTGGCCGACCAGTCCTTGCTCACCGCGGCCGTGGTGGTCTGCGACAGGCCGGCGATCGGCGCCGCCTCAGCGATGTCAGAAGCGTCGACGGCGTTCGGGCGACCGATCTTCGGGGTGAGCAGCCAGATGGCACCTCCGCCCACCAGATCGGTCAGCGAGTCGACCAGACCGTCGACCAGGTCGCCATCGACGCTTCGCCACCAGAGCAGGACGGTGTCGACGACATTGCCGTACTCGCCGTCAACCATGTCGGCATCGATGGTGTCCTCGATCGCGACTCGTAGCTCGTCGTCGGTGTCGTTGTCCCAGCCGAGTTCCTGGACCACCATGCCGGGCTTGAATCCCAGTCGTTCGGCGGGGCCCGTGGGGCCTGCCTGGTCTGACTGGGTGGTCCCGCCACCCGCGGTCGAACTCACTGGACGCCTCCGTTTGTGCCGTTGAACGCGGTCTGCTGCCGCGGCTCTTGAGCCACAGTCCAGCGGAGACACCGGTGGTTCCGCAACCTCACGGCCACAGGACGGCCTACTCGCTAGTACTGGGAGCAGGTGGGACGATGCAGGGGTGAGCGGAGAAAACCCACCTTCTGCGTCCCCGTCAGCCTCTGGTTCTGGACCTGCCGCCACCTCTGGTCGGTCCACCTCCATTCCCTCGGTCATCCACGAGGGCTTGCCGACCCAGTTGCCCGACATCGACCCCGACGAGACCCAAGACTGGTTGGACTCGTTCGACTCCCTGGTCGGCGAACGCGGCCGAGAACGCGCGCGCTACGTGATGCTGCGCCTGCTCGAGCGGGCGCGCGAGACCCAGGTCGGGGTGCCCGCGCTCCGCAGCACCGACTACATCAACACGATCCCGCCTGAGCGCGAGCCCTGGTTCCCAGGTGACTACGAGAACGAGCAGCGGATCCGGGCATTCATCCGATGGAACGCCGCGGTGATGGTCTCCAGTGCCAACCGCAAGGGGCTCGAGGTCGGCGGTCACATCGCCACCTACCAGTCGTCGGCGTCGCTGTACGAGGTGGGCTTCAATCACTTCTTCCGTGGCAAGCAGCACCCCGGCGGGGGCGACCAGGTCTTCATCCAGGGCCACGCCTCCCCCGGCATCTACGCCCGAGCCTTCCTCGAGGGTCGACTCACCGAACAGCAGCTCTACCGGTTCCGGCAGGAGGTGCAGCACGGTGCGAACGCTGGCTTGTCGTCCTATCCGCACCCGCGTCTGATGCCGGACTTCTGGGAGTTCCCGACGGTGTCGATGGGTCTCACGGCCTTGAACTCGATCTACCAGGCCCGCTTCAACCGCTACCTCCACAACCGCGGCATCAAGGACACCGCCGACCAGCACGTGTGGGCGTTCCTCGGCGACGGCGAGATGGGCGAGCCCGAGTCGCTCGGTGCCATCGGTCTGGCTGCGCGCGAAGAGCTCGACAACCTCACGTTCGTCGTCAACTGCAACCTGCAGCAGCTCGACGGGCCAGTCCGCGGCAACGGCAAGATCATCCAAGAGCTGGAGTCGACCTTCCGAGGTGCTGGCTGGAACGTCATCAAGGTCGTTTGGGGCCAAGGCTGGGACGCGCTGCTGGCCCGCGACGTCGACGGCGTCCTGGTCAACCAGATGAACCGCACGCCGGACGGCGCCTTCCAGACCTACTCGGTCGAGGACGGCGCCTACGTGCGCGAGAGCTTCTTCGGCGGCGACCCGCGGC
>JBAUWM010000069.1:0-5289 GCA_049583775.1 Nocardioides sp. | reverse complement strand
CCCCCTTATCGCGCTTGGAGGGTTACGAGTTCACGAAGCGGTCAGCTTCCGCAAAAACCCCGGCATCAGAAGTCAATCAGGCAAGTTCGAGAAGCACGTGCAGGGCGCCATCGGCCAGCGCCCGCCTCGAGAGAAAGAGACAGCGACGTAACCGGCGTCACAGCGTCTCGTTAGGCGTTACGTGACCACCCTCAACCGGCGAAACCTCTTGATTCGTGGTGCGGCAGGGGTGGCCGCAACCACCAGCGCCGCAGCCTTGGCTGGTTGGGAGCGCGCCTACGCCGCCGAGGCGCCGTTCGTGCACGGGGTTGCCTCGGGCGACCCGTTGCCGGATGCGGTCGTGCTGTGGACGCGAGTCACGCCGAACCGCCAGGCCCGACCCGGCTCGGGGCGCGGACCGGCTGTGACCGTGACGTGGGAGGTCTCCCCCAGTCCGGACTTCTCCCGGGACGTCGCGCGCGGTCGGTCGCGGGCCACCTCGCGTCACGACCACACGGTGCACGTCGATGTCACGGGCCTGAAGGCTGGCACCACGTACTGGTACCGCTTTGCGGCGATGGGCGCGAGGTCTCCGGTGGGACGCACCCGCACCGCGCCTGCCCCTGACACGAACGTGGCGGTGAGACTCGGCGTGGTTTCGTGCGCCAATTACGACTGGGGGTTCTTCGGCGCCTACCGCCACCTCGCCCAGCAGGACGTCGATGCCGTGCTGCACCTCGGCGACTACATCTATGAGTACGGACCCGATGGCCCCTTGGGTGAAGGCTTGCCCAGTCCGATGGCGCCACGGCACGCCGAGCCGCCCCGCGAGTGTGCGACCGTCACCGACTACCGGATCCGGCACGGGTCCTACCGGCTCGATGCCGACCTGCAGGAGCTGCATCGTCGGCACCCCGTGATCGCCGTGTGGGACGACCACGAGATCGCCAACGACACCTGGCGTGGAGGCGCTGAGAACCACGACGCGGGAGAGGGCTCGTGGGCCTCGCGGTCGCGCGGGGGTCGACGTGCGTGGATGGAATGGCTTCCGGTGCGTCAGGCCGGCAGGTCGTCTCGATTCCGGATACATCGCCGCTTCCGGTTCGGCCGTCACGTCGAGCTGTGGATGCTCGACGAGCGGCGCTTCCGCGACCAGCCGGCCGACAGCGTGGCGCTGAGCGCGGGCTCGGTCGACCCCTCGCGCAACGACCCCGGTCGCACGATGTTGGGGGAGCGGCAGGCCGCCTGGCTCAGTGATGGGCTCGCTGACAGCAAGGCCACCTGGAAGGTCATCGGCAACCAAGTTCCGTTCTTCCCCACCGTGATCGGACCGTCGTACCCGGCCCAGGTCTCGGCGATCCTCGAGCCCTTCTCGCCGGCGCTGGCCCACGAACCCTTCGCCTACTACGTCGACGACTGGAACGGGTATCCGGCCGAGCGGCGTCGCTTGGTGAAGGCGATGAGCGCGGTTGAGGACGTCGTGATCCTCACCGGCGACGTGCACCAGAGCTATGCCTGCGAGATTCCCAACGACCCGGGCACGTACGCAGTCACCGGCGATTCGGTGGCCGTCGAGCTCATCGCTCCAGGCATCAGCTCGCCCAGCATCTCGACGATCGTCGCGCAGTTCATCCCCGGCGCCGACGTCGCGATCAACTCGGTGTTCGACTCCAACGAGCGGGCGTTCAACCCGTGGGTGAAGTTCCGGGAGAACTCGCGATGCGGCTACTTGCTCGTCGACATCGATTCCGAGCGGGTGCAGGCCCAGTGGTGGTTGGCCGATGACTCGCAGCAGCGACGCACTCCGGTGCGGCTCGACCACACTGCCCGGGTGAAGCGCGGGTCGCGCCAGATCTCCTGAGGGTTACGGCTGGGCGCCCACGTGGCATCGCACCACGCGCCGCCGCAGGGTGGGGGACGCCACCACCTCATAGCCGGCCTCCACGAAGATCTGCAGGAGCCCGACCGAAGCTTCGTCCCAGATCACCGACTTGCCGGGCGCCGGCTCGATCGGGTAGCCCTCCAACACGCTGGCGCCGACCTGCTCGCCGTACTCGACGGTGGCGGCGGCAAGCTCGTAGGTGAGCCCCGTTAGGCGCCAGCCCTTGCGGACGACGAAGCAGGTGACCGACCAGACGCCCTGCAGCTCGGGATCCATCCGCATCCACGGTTGCTTCCGGCTCCACAAGCGGGGGTAGTTCTCCCGCTGCTCGACGGCCACCCAGCCCGCTGCCTCGCCGTCGACGTACCCGATGAGTCCAGACGTCGGTCCGGGGGTGCCGCAGGCCGTCTGCTCCAGCTGCGCGGTGTCGCGCTGCTCCTGGGTGGTGTCGCTCCAGATCCAGCCCGCCACCTTCATGGCCTGACACCGGCACTTGCGCGCGCCCCCCGACCCGAACACTGCCTCGACGTCCTCGGTCGATGCTTGGTTGGCCGGAAGCCAACTGAAGTCAGGCATGCCGCGAGCCTAGAAGCCAGTTCGCTCACGGTGCGTGACCCCGGCCGTCTCCGCGTCGTTGGAGGCGTCGTGCAACGAAACCGCAAGCTGTGCGTCTTCGTGGTCGGGGTCCTGGCCGCCACGACCATGTCGACGATCGCCCCCACCAGCGCTGTGAGTGCCAGTGGCGCCGCCGAATGCCGGCCCTGGCGCGCCTCGACGCTCACGTCTGGATTGGGCACCCTGGAGAACCTGAGCTTCGACCGCCGCGGGGGACTGCTCCTCTCAGCAGGAAGCTTCGGTGGAAGCGGCAGCATCCTGCGGCTCACGGCGTCCGGCAAGAAACGCACCGTGGTGCCGGATGTCGCTGGGCCCGGAGGACACGTCGTCGTCGGTGATCGGTTGTTCTTCACCTCCGGCAACGGCTTTGCCGATGGCGTGACGGCCGAGTTCGGCCGTCGAACGGGGCGGCTGAACGTGGTCGATCTTCACACTGGCAAGGTGCGCGTGCTCGCACGCAATCTCGCGATGCCCAACGGGCTGGTACGCCTGCCCGACGGGTCATTCCTGACCAGTCGCGATGTCGGCTTTCCAGGCCGCACCACTCGGATCCACCCTGACGGCCGCCAGAGCATCTTTGCGCCGAGCGTGACGTCGACCAACGGAATGGCTGTCGACGAAGAGCGGCGGCTCGTCTACATCGTCTCGACGTTCAACCCGACCAGCACGATCAGCGTGGTCGACCTCGACCGTCATCTGGCGCAGCCGCGCGTGATCACCCTGGCTGGTCTCGGCCCGGCGAACTCAGCCGACGAGCTGGTGCTGGGTCGCGACGGTCAGCTGTACGTCACGCTGAATGTGGCCGGACAGGTCGTGCGGGTTGATCCAGACTCCGGACGTGCGTGCACGATCGCGACCGGGATCCCGTTCGCGTCGTCGCTGCGGTTCGGGGCAGGTAGAGGTTGGGACCCTCGTTCGCTCTACGTCACCAGCTTTGCCGGCACCGTGACGCGGCTGCGTCCTTGAGCTGAGCGCGTGACGTCCGCGGCGTTGCCGCGTTGATCCTTCAGACGATCGAAAGGATCACCCCTCCTCATGCGCCTCACCCACTCCCTCCGCACGCGCCTCACACTGGTTGCCTGCGCCACGGTTGCCATGACCGGCGTCACGACCGGAGTCACCAGCGCCACGTCAACCCCCGCGGGCGTGGTGCACGTGACCGGATCCCTCGACGAGCTGCGGGCCACTCGTCCGGGTCTGGATCGCCTGCTGTCGACGGGACTCGTGCGTGGTCGGGCGATCGTCACCCTCGGTGCGGTGCCGACGAGTGCCGACGTCGCCGCACTGAAGAGCCTCGGGTTGGTGGCCCAGCCCCTCAAGGCGCTCCCGCTGGTCTTGGTGTCGGGGCCGGTTGCGGCTGTCGCCACGGCGGTGGCGAGTGGCGTGGTGGCCGACGCCTATCCCGACGAGACGTTGGAGTACCACGACACGGCGTCCTCCAACGAGATGTCGTCGTCGGTCGGGGCGGCCAAGGGGCTGCGGGCCAAGGGGTTCACGGGTAAGGGCGTCACGGTCGGGGTCGTCGACTCCGGCTGCGACGCGACTCATCCCGACCTCGCCGACCGGGTCGAGCACAACGTGACACTGCTGAGCCCGGAGTACGTCAACGCGGGCACCAGTCCGATCATTGCGATCCCCATTGGCTCGACGCCGTACAACAACACCGACCTCGGATCAGGGCACGGCACCCACGTCGGCGGCATCATCGCGGCCGACGGCACGTCAGGTCCCGACGCACTGGGCGTCGCCCCCGATGCCAAGCTCGCCTGCTTCGCCATCGGCGCAGTCATCACGACCACGGCCGTCGTGACCGCCTACGACTACATGCTGCAGCAGCCCGACATGCTCGGCATCGACGTCGTGAACAACTCGTGGGGCAACAGCTTCCGCCAGTACGACCCCGCCGACCCGGTGAACGTGGCCACCAAGGCGGTCACCAAGAAGGGTGCCGTCGTCGTCTTCTCCGCCGGCAACTCCGGGTCTGAGAACGGCGAGGCAAGCGTCAGCCCCTTCAACCAGGCGCCCTGGGTGATCTCGGTCGCGGCCAGTGACCTCGACCGGCTGCGTGGCGACTTCTCCTCCAACGGTCTCGAGTTCGACAACGGCAAGGCCGTGCCGATCGGTCCCGACGGGCACACCGTGATCATGGGCGACCGGATCGGCAACACCCAGCCCGACGTCAGCGGCCCGGGCGTCGATGTCTCGTCGTCGTGCGACTCCACCGGGACCGTCATCGGGCCGTGCCCCGACCACGGCAACACCGCCGCATCCGGTACGTCGATGTCGTCGCCCCACGTGGCCGGCGCGGCCGCTGTGCTGCTGGGAGCCAACCCGGCATTGACTCCGGTGCAGGTGCAGCAGGCACTCACCGCCACAGCCACCCCGATGGTCGACGAGGACGGCGCTCGCCTCGGCTCGTGGCAGGTGGGCTACGGCCACGTGAACCTCGACAAGGCCGTCGCGCTCGTGACGGGCAAGAACTGGAAGCAGCGCCTCAAGTCCGCTCAACAGAAGGCCGCAGCCCGTCTGGCTCGTCAGGACGCGTGGAAGGTCGTGCGCGCCGACCTCTGGCAGGACGATGCCCCGCCGTTGATGCTCGGCGGCTCGTACTCGACGACGCGCGCGGTGACCGTGCGTCGTGGCGTGAGTGCGCTCAAGGTCGCCCTGGTCTACCCCTCGCCCGCTACGGCAGCGAACCTCGCCAGCGTGGTGGCCACCGTCCGCGACAGTTCCGGCAAGGTGGTGGGCACGACCAGCACCGACATGTTCTACGGGCTTGGCGTGGCCGACGTGCTGGTGAAGGGCGTCAAGCC
>JBAUWM010000068.1:0-3313 GCA_049583775.1 Nocardioides sp. | reverse complement strand
AGTACGTCGTGGAGACCGACCGACGCTTCTACCTGTGCAACCAGGTCGACGTGAAGGCTCGAACCGAGAACGGAGACGTGTTCTTCGAGGTCTCGATGACCGACGCGTGGGTGTGGGACATGTACCGTCCCGCGCGGTTCGCCAAGAACGTGAAGGTGCTGACGTTCAAGGACGTCAACGTCGAGGAGCTCGCCCAAGGCGACATCGAGCTGCCCAAGCCTTCTTGAGCGCCAGCGTCCGAAGCACACGACCGTCTCCGGCGGCGCTCCGTCGACAGCGTCAGGCGCTAGTCCTTTCGGTCAGATCTGCGCTAGTCATGATGATTCTGGGGTGACAGCGCCGTATCCTCGTGGGGATGGCGGTCACGGGGGCCGTCCGCCCAGGAAGGCCGAGATGAGGCTCCGCGCTCTCAAGAGGCGCCGTCGCGACGACGGTGCTGCTGCTGTTGAGTTCGCGCTCGTGATCGTCCCCTTGCTGACGCTAGTCCTGGGCATCCTGATGTACGGCTTCATGCTGAGCTTTCGCCAGTCGGTCAGCCAGGCTGCCGCGGAGGGTGCACGAGCGGCAGCGGTCGCTCCGCCTGATGCCAACCGGCAGGCGGTTGCCTTCGCCGCGATCGAGGCCGCTATGTCTAAGAAGTGCAACGCTCCAGGGACCTATCTGACGTGCGCCGTCGCCACGCCGTCGGGGTGCGCGACGTGTGTCGCGGTGACCGTGAGCTATGCCTACGAGGCCGACCCGAGCAAACCCGTGTTTCTCGGTCTGGGCCTCGTGATACCCGATCAGCTGACCTACACCGCAACCGCGAAGACCGGCTGATGCGACGACTTCGTGGGCAAGACCGTGACGAGCGCGGCGCCGTGGCAGTCATGGTCGCAGCCCTGGTGGTCGTGATGTTGGCGGTCGCCGCTTTCGCCGTGGACCTGGGCATGCAGCGCGTGGTGCGCAGCGACATGCAGGCGATGGCCGACGTGGTCGCCCTCGACTCCGCTCGTCTGATCGACGGCAGAACGGCCAAGGAGATCAGAGACGGTTCTGGCGGCATCCCGGCTCTGCAGGCAGTAGCCGAGGCGAGTGCCAGCCGCAATCAGTCGACTCTGGGGGACGGCACCGTCCAGGCGGTCTTGGTCTACCTCGCCAAGGATCCCAACGGAGCGATGATAGCCAAGCGCGCAGCCGGCGTCCTGGTACCCGTGCCGGACTCGGCTCGTCCCGATGCGGTGCTCGTCACGGCAACCGGTGACATCGAGTTCGCGTTCGCACCGGGGTCGGGGTCAGCTACTCGGACGGCGCTCGGCACGGCCTCGTCCTTCGGCTGCTTTCGGCTCGGTTCGTTTGCCGCGTCGCTGCAGTCCGACAACGCGCTCGGCGGGGTGTTCGAGAGCCTGGTGGGCGACGCACTGGGCATCAACCTGCGCGCGATCGGCTATGAAGGACTGCTCAGCTCCTCGATCGGCATCGCGGCATTGGCCGCCAACCTCGGGGTCGGCACTCCTCAGGAGTTGGTGAACCTGAAGAACGTGAAGGTCGCAGATCTCTTCCGCGCCAGCGCACAAGTACTCGACAGCCAGGGCAACTCCTCGGCCAGCGCCGTGATGGCGTCCATCGCCAACAAGGTTTCGCAGTCGGCGGTGCTGGATCTCGGCAGTGTTCTGGCTGTCGGTGACGGTGCAGCACTGGTGGGCACCATCAACGCCCTGGACCTCGTCGGTTCGGCAGGTGTCGCCGCCTCCACCGTCCTGGCCAACGGGAACAACTTCCTCGACACCGGTGTGGCCTGGGCAGCGCCGCGTGTTTCTTCAGGCGCGATTGAGCTGCGTGCCGTGGCGGCGCCCCCGCAGTACTGCGGTCCCATCGGCGGCGGCACGAGCACAGCGCAGGTCTCCTTCGTCTCCGACTTTGGATTCAACCTGCCCAATAAGGTGCAGCTCGGCAGCCTCGGTGACCTGTCGATCGGCACCCAGACCGACCCGACCACGACGCAGGCGTCGATGCACATCGATGCCACGCTGGCGGGGGCCACCGGCAAGCTGGTCGGTGTGACCTGCGGCGCCGGCACCGCGGCCAGCCCCCAGGTCACCAAGGTCAACGTCGACACCAGTCTCCTGACGGGCAACGTGAGCCTGCCGTTCCGAGTCAAGGGCACCCTCAATGTGGGCACCAACACGATCGTGCCGACCGGCGTCCTGTCGAGCTTGTTCGGCATTTTGCAGACCGGGGCGACAGTCGAGCTGACCCTAGATCTCAACGGGTCAGCGTCCGCGAGTCTCTCGACCGCCCCGCAGGTCGCCACAGGACCGACGCTCTACTCGGTGCCACCGCTGACCTACGGGCAGGCGCAGCCCAGCCTGGGATCAGGTCAGCCGGTATCGCTCCCGACCCCAGCCGTCACCTTGGAGACCTCCGGGTCGGTCAGCGTTAGCGTCACGACCAGGATCTTGGGGTTCGGTCTCAGCACAACGACCAAGTCCGTGCCGACGTCCTCGCTCAACCTCAACGCCTTGCTCAGCGCCATCACCTCCAGCGCGATCGGCTCCTCCACGCAAGACGTCGTCAGCAATGTCAACCAAGCCCTGGTCCCGGTCTCGAAGTTGCTCGGCATCCGGGTGGCTGGAGCCGACGTGATCGGCACCTTCCCGCCGTCGTGCAGCTCGCCGAAGCTTGCCGGCTGATCCTGGGACATAGGCCGGTGTTGTAGGACACCGCAGGGAACCTACGCCGAAACAGTCCACAGCCAATTCGCCGGTGACCGTTCTCCACCAGCTCGGCCGTCGGGCGTACCTCGGGACGTTGTTCGCATCCAGCCTGGTGGCATGGAGCGACGCGCATGAGGACAGCAGCAAGCAGAAAGGCGCTGGGTGCCGGTGCCTACGGGGAGCGGGTAGCCGAGGAGCACCTGGCTGCGCAGGGGATGACCTTCCAGGGGCGGGTGCTGACGCCGTGCGACCCCCGGTGAGTTTCGTAGTTGCCGTGTGGGGGGCGCCAGCAGCACCGTCCAGCAGAAGCAGGCGACGGCCAACGTCACGTCGCCGGGGATGCTTCCGTGGCCCGAGGATCCCCTTGACTGTGTGGATCCCTGAGCCGGTTTTCGACCACCTTTCATCCACATGCGGCAAGAACGCATGGTTCTCCACAGCCGAGCACACCACAGCCCGTCGTCGGTCGCTGTCTCGGAGCAGGCTGCTTGGCATGGAGCAGACACGATGACCACGACCGCCGCGACTCGCGTGGCGCTCGGCGCCTACGGCGAGCAGATAGCTGCCCGACACCTCGTCGACGAGCTGGGCATGACGCTGCTCGACCGCAACTGGCG
>JBAUWM010000067.1:0-5326 GCA_049583775.1 Nocardioides sp. | reverse complement strand
GGCTCGCTCCGCTCGCACCTCAACCACCGGTGGTTGAGGTGTGAGGAGCGCAGGGACGAGCCTCGAAACCCAGTGAGCCAAGCAACGTGGTCGTGTGCGCTGCGGGGGTCTCGACGACGCAGTCGCTCGTACCTCGCACCGCCTGCTCGACCACCGGGGCTGGCCGGTGGTTGAGGTGTGAGGAGCGCAGCGACGAGCCTCGAAACCCAGTGAGCCAAGCAACGTGGTCGTATTGGCTGCGGGGTCTCGACGACGCCGTCGCTCGTACCTCGCACCGACTGCTCGACCACCAGCAACTTGTTCGCGGGTGATCAGATCCGGAAGCTCAGATCAACTCAAAGTCGTCGATGGTGATCGAGGACTGGATTCGGCGCCACTCCTTGAAGTTGCCAGGAAAGAGAAACGGCACGTGCCCGGAATCCGTGCGGTAGTAGCTACGGCAGTCCGGCGCACCCCATGAGAAAGCCGCGAACTTGTCGGCCATCCCCTCGTTGTACTGCGCGCAGAGTTCAGCCTGCGGAGCCATCGCGGTGTGCCCACGATCGACGAGGTCGCCCAGCAGTCGCACGATCGTGGCGACGTTCTGTTCAGCGGTCTCGAAGTACGACACGTTCAGGATCAGCCCATTTGGACCTACCGCGAGGAAGTAGTTCGGAAAGTCTGGAATGGCGATTCCCTTGTGCACCTGGGGTGCCTTCGCCATGACTTCCTCGAGACGCCGACCGCCCGCCCCGATGACCTCGATCCGGTCGAAGTCGAGGATGCGGTAGCCGGTGCAGTAGATGATCACGTCGACGTCCACCTCTCGCCCCGTGGCTGTGACCAGCCCCGTGGGCGTGACCCGCTCGAGTCGGGAGGGGATCAGCTCGACGTGCTCCTGATTCAGCGTGGGGTAGAAGTCGTCGGAGACCAGCCCGCGCTTGCAGCCGTAGCGCGTGTCAGGCGTCAACGCGGCGCGAAGCGTCGGGTCGTCGATGGTCTTCTCCAGGTGCTTGGTCACCATCTTTTCGAACTGACCCATTCGGGCATGGCCGAGCGTGACGGCGTACTCGACCTGCCCCAGGGCCAACGACTGCACGCGGCGCACGGCCGTCATGAGCAGCGGGAATCGGCGCCAGCGACGACGCTGCGTGTCGCTGTAGTGCTTGAGCCGGCGCGGAACGATCCAGTTCGGTGACCGCTGCAGCACCGTGAGGTGCGCGGCGCGTCGGGCCACCTCCGGCACGATCTGAACGGCGCTCGCCGCCGAACCGACGACGGCGACCCGCTTGCCCACCAGGTCTACGTCGTGGTCCCACCGCGTGCCGTGGAAGCTCGCGCCCGCGAAGGAGTCCATGCCGGGCACGTCTGGAAACAGCGGAGTGTGCTGGTTTCCCATCGCGTTGATGACGACGTCGAAGGTCAGCGAATCACCGCCCTCGGTGTGCAGGTGCCAGGTGTGGTCGGGTTGAAGATGCGCCCCCACGACCCGGGTGTCGAGCAAGAGGTGCGGCTCGAGCCCGAACTCCGCCGTGCATCGTTCGAGGTAGGCCAGGATCTCGGGCTGGGGGACGAAGTTGGCGCTCCAGTCAGGGTTGGGAGCGTAGGTGAAGGTGTAGGAGTGCGCCCACACGTCGCACGCCAGCCCCGGATAGGTGTGCAACCGCCACGTGCCGCCAGGACCATCCTGGGCGTCAATGATCGTCAGGTCGGTGAATCCCTGCCGCAGCAGCTCGCGGCCCGCCGCGATGCCCGCGGGTCCGGCACCGATGACCGCGACCTTGCGCTCTGCTCGGGCTGTTGAGCGGTCCGGCATCAGCCGAGACCGGCCGCGCCGAGCAGCGTCACGCTGCCGGTGTCGCCGTCGAGACGCACGCGGTCGCCGGTGCTCAGGAATCGCGTGGCTTGACGGGCGTTGACGACGCACGGCAGTCCGTACTCGCGGGCGATCACAGCCCCGTGCGAGACCGAGCTGCCGAGGTCAGTGACCAGACCGCCAATGAGGCTGAAGTAGGGCGTCCACCCGATGTCGGTGATCGGCGTCACCAGAATTTCGCCTGGTGCCAACGCCGCGGCCTCGGCAAGGGTGTGAGCCACTCGGACGACGCCCTCGACCACCCCTCGCGACGCTGGGCGTCCGAGCAGCACGCCGTCGCTCACGTCGAGCACCTGGGGTTCCAGCGGTAGCGGCAACCCCACGGAGATCTCAGGGAACTCGAAGCGCTGCTGGTACTCCAGGGCCGCGCGCCGAGCCAGTGCCCTCTCGACGCCCACCGCGGTCGGGTCGGCGATGAAGGGCCCCAACTCAGAGGTGGTGAAGAAGCACACGAGATCCGCGTCGGGGATCGTCCCTGCCGAGGAGAGCTGCTCACCGAGGGTGCGGAACGCGACCTGAAAGCGGTGGGCCACGTCGACGAGCTGCGACTTGGTGTGCTCGCGCCGACGAATGGCGTTGTGCGCCTTGGGCAGGATCCAGCGCAACCCCCGGCTCAGGGTCGCGGGGTCAACGAAGTCGGAGCTGATCTCGCGACGCCCACCGGTGAGCAGCCGGGCGTGCACGGCCGCTTGCATGCTCTGCACCAGCGGAGTCGGGTCGTCACCCCAGGAGGGGTCACGAAGGCACAGTTCTCGGTAGCCGCGGTGTCCGTGCCGCTCGAAGAACGCACCGAGGTCGGTCGCCAAGGCCGAGTCGGCGCGCAACCAAGCCAGAGCCTCGTCGGTATCGGCGTCCACAAACCCGGGCTGCGCCTCCGGATGCTCAGCCACCCGGTCGAGCAGGTCGTCGAGCTCCTCGAGCATCACGGCGCTCTCCACGCCGCTGGCCCCGGCCAGCAGGCGCACAGCCTCGGCCTGCTCGGCCACCGTGCTGGCGTTCGAGGAGCTGGACACCATGTTCTCGACGATGGCGCACAGGAATCCCGAGAGCGCAGACGACTGGATGTGCACCGCCATGCTCTGGTCGAAGAACTGCAGCTTGCCGGCGATCTCGCTCCAGGTCGCGGCCGCGTCAGGCCCGGGCCGAAGCGCGAACGTCGCGACCTCGCGATCGAAGTCGTCGACGACTGACGGGGCCTTGAGGCAGAACCGCAGCAGCTTGCCGGTGTTCACGACTCGACGCGGAAGCGGCATCGGCACGGGATCTTCGAGCTCGGGCACCAGACGTCCGCAGATGGTCTGGGCTGTCTGCTTGGCATCTGAGCCGAGCGTCCCGGCCGCCATGGTCAGGTTGCCGGTCAAGTTGAGGAACAGATGCCCGTAGGCCGACGCGGTGACCTGCCACACCGGGTCGATGCGGGTGCGCGCCCCGACGGCGACCTGCATGTGCTGCAACCCGTAGTCGATGCCCCACCCGGTGAAGGACATCGTCAGGGGGCACACCGCACCCGGCATCATCTCGCTCACGTTGCTGATGGTCAGCACGTCGTCTGGACGCGGCAGCACCGAGTCGAACTCGTTCAGGTCAGCTGGCAGCGTCGTGATCGGTCGAGCCTGAAGCCAGAACAACGAACCTGAGCGATCGATGGCCCACTCGAGGTCCAGCGGATGCCCCTCGGCGGCGGCCGCTGCTCGCGCCTGTCTGGCAATTTCGCCGACCTGGGCATCGCTCAGCAAGGCGGTCTCCCCCACGAGGTCGCGGCGCACCACCGTGCCGTCGGTCGCAACTGCATAGGAGTCTGGCGTCGCCTCACCACTGACTAGTGCTTCGCCCAGCCCCTCGACTGCGTCGATGACGAGCAGGTCGCGGCGTGCGCTGACTGGATCGGCGGTGAAGACCACGCCAGCCACCGCAGCATCAACCATCCGCTGGACCACGATGTTCATGCGCGCGCCCTCGGCGCCGAGCACATCGACCTGATAGGTGCGCGCGCGCTCGGTCGACGCTGAAGCGACACAATGGTCGATGGCGTTGCGTAGCTCAGCGGCCCCACGAACGTTCAGCACGGTTTCGTACTGCCCTGCGAAGGACGCGTCGGCTCCATCTTCACCCTGGGCGGATGAGCGGACGGCGACGGGCTCATTGCCCAGTGCCTGGTGACGTTCGTCGAGGTCCGAGGGGTAACTCCCCTCGACGGCGTCCCGAATCACGAAGGCTGGCGGCACGGCCAATCCCATCGCGACCAGACGGGCCAGGCCATAGGCCTTGCCCCCGACCGAGGCATCTCGGATCTCGTCGAGGCCGAGGCTCTCCGACCGCGCTGACGTGCCGTGTTGGGTCATGCTCGCCCTTCGGTTGCACCGCCAAGCGCGCCGCCGGGGTGAGGTGAGTCCACGAGATCTGACGACGTCGTGAGAGCAACATCTCAATCATGACGTGACGAAGTAGACACGTGTCAAATACGCGTGAGAAAGTTCGAGAATTCCCCTCCCCCAGCGCTCCAGGAGATCACCATGGGTCAACTCGACGGCAAGGTCGCCGTGGTCACTGGCGCCGCTTCCGGCATCGGCGCAGCCACCGCGGCACGATTCGCAGCCGAGGGCGCCACTGCGGTTCTGATGGACGTGACCGCGGGAGATGGGGTCATCGGGGTCGACGTGCGCAACGAGGCGGCTGTGATGACCGCCTTCGCCGCCGTGCAGGCTGAGCACGGGCGGGTCGACATCCTCGTCAATGCCGCGGGCGTCGCCGGTGGCGGGCCGGTGCACATGGTCGACGCCAGCGAGTGGGACCGGGTCGTCGACATCAACCTGAAGGGCACGTTCTTCACCAACAAGGCAGCCGTCACGCTCATGCTCACGCAGTCTCCGAACGGTGTCGGGCAGCGCGGCTCAATCATCAACATCGCCAGTATCGAAGGAGTCGAGGGCACCGAGGGTGGCAGTGCCTACAGCGCGTCCAAAGGCGGCGTGGTCATCCTCACCAAGAACGTCGCGATCGACTACGGACGTAGAGGCATTCGCGCCAACGTGATCTGCCCTGGCTTCATCGATACACCCATGATGGACGGAGTGTTCGGGCTCGACGGCATGGCCGACATCCGCCAATCTTTTCTGGACGCTCACGCCCTCGGCCGCTCGGGCGAACCGCATGAGATCGCGGCCGCCGCTGTCTTCTTGGCATCAGACGACGCGTCGTTCGTCACGGGGAGCTCGATGATCGTGGATGGCGGTTACACCGCTGGCCGCCAGCACGGCATCGTCGACATGCTCGGCCTCGGCTTCGACGCCTGACCTGCGGCGCAGCGCCAGCGACCAGGTCAGCTCGCCTTGCGGAAGAACCGCATCACGCGGGGCAAGTAGTCGTTCAGCGAGCGATCCTCGTACTTCCAGGCGTGCGTGCCGACGGGGTAGCTGTGCCATCCGGATGCCGGCGGCGCTGTGGCAACGAGGGCTGCCTCGAGGCGATCGC
>JBAUWM010000066.1:0-1640 GCA_049583775.1 Nocardioides sp. | reverse complement strand
ACGCGGCGGCAGCCATCGCCGGTGCGACCACCGGCCCGGGCTCGGCCACCGTGCGGCGCCTCGACGTCACCGATGCCGCCGACGTGCAGGCCGCGGTCGACGAGGTCGTCGCGACCCACGGCCGTATCGACCTGCTGTTCAACAACGCCGGCATCACCTTTGGCGGCGAGACCCAGGACCTCACGCTCGACCAGTGGAACGCCGTCATCGACGTCAATATCCGCGGTGTCGTGCACGGGGTAGCCGCGG
This sequence comes from Nocardioides sp., assembly GCA_049583775.1. GTDB lineage: Bacteria > Actinomycetota > Actinomycetes > Propionibacteriales > Nocardioidaceae > Nocardioides. The sequence continues at coordinate 1,391 of JBAUWM010000066.1, read as the reverse complement.
CCTACCCGTTGATGGTCGCGCAGCGCAGCGGGCACATCATCAACACCGCCTCGATGGGCGGCCTCGTGGCTGCCGGGTTGATCACCAGCTACGTCACCAGCAAGCACGCGGTGGTCGGGCTCTCGCTGGCCCTGCGTACCGAGGCCGCGGCGTACGGGGTCGGCGTGCTCGCCGTGTGCCCGGCGGCGGTAGAGACGCCGATCCTCGACCAGGGGTACATCGGCGACTTCAACGGCCGCGAGTTCTACCTATCCGGGCAGGGTGTGAAGCACGCATTGGACGCCGACGTGCTTGCTGCTCAGGTGCTGACCGCCGTCCAGGATGGGCGGGCCTTGTTGGTGACGCCGCGCCAGGCCCGCATCGCTTGGCGAGCCTTCCGCTACTTCCCGGGCTTCACCGGGCGCATGAGCCGCCGCTTCGTCGACAAGATGCGCACCACCGGCTGAGGCTGGCCCCTCAGGTGCCGCAGTAGGTGACGTACTGGCCGAAGTCGGCGGGCGCGGGTGTCGCGTACGCCTCCAGGCCGGGTCGTGCGTCGAAGGGTCGCAAGACCACGTCGAGGAGCTGCTCGAACGGTCCGAGCTCACCTTCCGTTGCGGCGTTCAGCGCCTGCTCAACGAGGTGGTTGCGCGGAATGTAGACCGGATTCACCCGGCTCATCGCGGCGGCGTCGGGTGCCAACGACTGCCACCGCTCGAGCCATGCGTCGAGGTCGGGCAGGTCGAGCGCTACTCCCCGCACGTCATCTGCGTCACCGCTCGCGGCCGTGCCCAAGGCGCGGAAGAACGACGTGAAGTCGACGTGCGAGGTGTGCATCAGCTCGAGGAGGTCGGTGACCAGGCTGTCGTCAGGCTGGCGCGCGATGCCGAGCTTGGCATGCATCCGAGTCGACCACGCAGCACCGTAGCGACCGCGGTAGCCCTGGAGCGCCTCAGTGGCGAGGCGGATCGCCTCCTGCTCGTCGTCGGCGATCGCTGGCAGCAGAGCTTCGGCCAGGCGAGCCAGGTTCCACTCGGTGATCGCCGGCTGGTTGCCGTAGGCGTAGCGACCGCCCTCGTCGATCGAGCTGAAGACGGTGCCGGGGTCGAACGTGTCGAGGAAGGCGCACGGGCCGTAGTCGATGGTCTCGCCCGAGATCGTCACGTTGTCGGTGTTCATCACGCCGTGCACGAAGCCGAGGCTCATCCAGTGCGCCACGAGCTCGGCCTGGACGCCGACCACCGCGTCGAACAGCGCCATGGCGGGGTTCTCGGCTGTCGCAGCCGTGGGGTGGTGGCGAGCTATCGAGTGGTCGATGAGCCGGCGCAGCAGCTCGAGGTCGCCGGTGGCGCGGGCGAACTGAAAGCTGCCGACCCGCAGGTGGCTCGCAGCAACGCGGGCGAGCACGGCAC
>JBAUWM010000065.1:0-2522 GCA_049583775.1 Nocardioides sp. | reverse complement strand
CCTCGAGACCAAGAAGGACTGGCTCAAGATCGAGGGGCAGAAGGACGCCAAGCGCGCCAAGATGCTGGAGAAGGAGCTGGAGTGGGTGCGCTCCAACGCCAAGGCCCGCCAGACCAAGAGCCGCTCGCGTCTTGCTCGCTACGAAGAGATGGCCAACGAGGCCGACCGGATGCGCAAGATCGACACGTCCGAGATCAACATCCCGGCCGGCCCCCGCCTCGGTGACATCGTGCTCGAGGCCGACAAGCTCACCAAGGGCTTCGAGGGCCGCACGCTGCTCAACGACATCTCGTTCTCGCTGCCGCGCGCCGGCATCGTCGGCGTCATCGGACCCAACGGTGTCGGCAAGACCACCTTGTTCCGGATGATAACCGGCCAAGAGCAACCCGACGACGGCAAGCTGACCGTCGGCCAGACCGTGAAGATCTCCTACGTCGACCAGAGCCGCGGGGGCCTGGACCCGAACAAGAACGTGTGGGAGGTCGTGTCTGACGGGCTCGACTTCATCAAGGTCGCCAACTTCGAGATGAACTCGCGTGCCTACGTGGCCTCGTTCGGCTTCAAGGGCCCCGACCAGCAGAAGAAGGCCGGGGTGCTCTCAGGTGGTGAGCGCAACCGTCTCAACCTCGCCCTCACCTTGAAGATGGGCGGCAACATGCTGCTGCTCGACGAGCCCACGAACGACCTCGACGTCGAGACCTTGTCGTCGCTCGAGGACGCGCTGCTCGACTTCCCCGGCTGCGCCGTGGTCACCTCGCACGACCGGTGGTTCCTCGACCGCGTGGCCACCCACATCTTGGCGTGGGAAGGCGACGACGAGGACCCTGCCAAGTGGTTCTGGTTCGAGGGCAACTTCGCGTCCTACGAGGAGAACAAGATCGAGCGCCTCGGTATCGAGGCGGCTCGACCGCACCGCGTCACCCACCGCCGCCTCACCCGCGACTGAGTCGACGATGGCGTTCCGCCGACCGCCGAAGCTGCTCGGTCCCGACGACCTGCCGCCGGAGTTCAGCTATCCCGAGCAACTACGCGGGGCCATCACCGGCGAGTCCTTCGGCGAGTGGGAGTGGCTGCACGGCGGACGCCTGCGCGAGACCGTGCGCGAACTCTGGAAGCACTACCCGCGCGAGGTCGTGCCGTTCGCCTTGCGCCGAGGCACCGCCTTCGTGGCGTGCTTCGACGCCGAGCGGCCGGCGCCCGACGGAAGTTACGAGGTCGTCACCATCGACGCTCGCGAGGACCGCGAGCCGCTCCAGCACTGCCCTGACCTCGCCACCTGGCTCAACGGGGCCCGCGCGGAGGCCAGAGGTGAGTTGGCGCCTCCGCCACAGGAGATGCCGTCCTCCGGACCTGCGCCTGATTCCTACCCAGCCGAGGAGGTATGGAGCAACGACTCGGGCGGCTGGCAGCCGCCCGAGCGCGGCGCGTGCGGGTGCGTGCACCATCTCGACGCGTTCGCCACGCAGCTGGTGCCCTACGGCGCGAACGCCCCCGACGGGCTCCCGCCGCGTCGGGTCGCCGACCTGGTCATGGCCCACGAGATCGACGCCGAGAACGGGTTCCCCGGACCCGAGCTCGCCTGGAAGGGACGCCCGCTGGGTCCGTTCCACTGGCGGGTACACCTCGGTGAAGGGGCCAGGCTGCACTTCGATCTCGACGGTCGGCAACCGATGGAGGCCTGGCTGATGTTCAACCCAGGCGTCGAGCTGGTGGTCTGGCCAGATCGTGGCGATCTCTACCTGGTGGCGCCGACCCTGTGTCGCGATGGCGTGCTCACGCTGTTTGCTCGCGCGCTGCTCGATGACCGGTTGCGCAAACGACGTAAGCGGCGCTAGCAGCGCGGCGCAAGCGCAGCTCTCTGGTCTCGACACGCGGGTCACGACTTCGCGAGCTCAGTCGTGCCGCTCGCTCGACCACCATCACCGCGACCCGCGCTAGCGCGAGCAAGCTCGCGTTAGCGCAGCTCGCGCTCAGGATGCGCGGCGATGAGGTGGTCGGCGACGGCGTTGAAGACGCGACCGACCGCTTCGAAGTCCTCGGGCGTGGCGAGGTCAACCAGGTGGGCGCGGACGCCGTCCACGTGGGTGGGGGCGACGTTCTCGAGCAGCAACTGCCCACGGTCGGTGATGACCGCCACGACGCCACGGCCGTCGTCGGTGGCTTCGGTCCGGGTGACCAGGCCGGCGCTCTCCATCCGCTTGACGGTGTGGGTCACCCGGCTGCGGCTGTGGGCGAGCGAGTCGGCTAGCTGCGCCATGCGCATGCGGCCCTCGCGCTCGGAGAGGCGCACCAAGATTTCGTACTCGACCATCGAGACACCGTGGTTGCGCTGCAGGTCGTCGTCGAGGCGGTCGAACAGCAAGGTCGTGCCGAGCAGGAATCCGCGCCAGGACCGTTGCTGGTCCTTGTCGAGCCAGTGCGGTGCGGCGCGGGTGGGGGAACCGTCCATCGCAGCAGTCAAGCAGAACGCCCGGCCGCAGTTCAGCGACCGGGCGTTCTGAGAGTCACATGCGCTCGAGGAT
>JBAUWM010000064.1:0-1773 GCA_049583775.1 Nocardioides sp. | reverse complement strand
GCCCACACGGCCACGTTGCTCGGCTCACCCGGTCTCGACGACGCTCGCTGGTGCTCGCTGCTCGACCATCGGGTTGGTCGAGCAGCCGGAGCGAGGTACGAGCGATGGCGTTGTCGAGACCCCTGCAGCCCGCGTGGCGACGTTGTTCGGCTTGCGGGTTCTCGTCGACGTTCGCTGGCGATCGCTGCTCGACTGGACAGCAGCGACTGAGGTCAGGCTCACCTTTCTGGAATCGTTCCAGAAAGCATGCTTGGGTGGATATATGACCGACACCGCGACCCGTCACAAGACCGTTCACAGCGCGCACCCGGCGTTCCGCGCGTCCGAGCAGCTCGCCGGCCACCTTCAGCAGTTGCTCGTCGACCTGACCGACCTCCACCTCCAGGGCAAGCAGGCCCACTGGAATGTCGTCGGCAAGAACTTCCGCGACCTGCACCTGCAGCTCGACGAGATCGTCGACGTCGCCCGCGACTTCAGCGACGACATCGCTGAGCGGATGCGAGCCCTCTACGTCACCCCCGACGCGCGGGCGGTCACCGTGGGCCACCAGTCGAGCCTTCCGGCGTTTCCGGCTACCGAGGTCGACACCGCCGAGACCGTCGACCTGATCGTGGGGGCCTTGTACGGAGTCGCCAGCACGGCTCGGCGGATCCACGACGACGTCGATGCCGAAGACCCGACGACGGCCGACATGCTGCACGCCGTCATCGAGCGCATCGAGCAGCTCGCATGGATGGTGGACGCCGAGAACCGCACCGCGAACCAGAGCGTTCCGAGCAACCTGAACGTCTGATTCAGGCACCGAAGCACCCCGGGGCACAGCTCGGGGTGCTTCCCCATATAGCCGTACCGGCGGTATCTGCGAAAATGGCCGCATGGGTCTGGTGAACGCCGTCAAGGGCCGCATCGGGAAGGTGCTGCTCGAGCGCACGATGAAAGACGGTCTCGACCTGCGCAAGATGCGGTTTCTGCCAGCCTCGGTCACGATGCCGCTCACCCGTGACGGACTCGACCCCTTGCCGGCGATGGGCAAACTGCGCGACCGGGAGCCCGTGGCGAAGCTTGCTTCGCTCTTCGGCAAGAACATCTGGCTGGTCAGCGGCTACGAGGAGGCTCGCGCTGCCTTGGCCGACGGAGGCTCCTACTCCAACGACATCGGCCAGTTCGTGTCGCAGGAGGGCCGGGGCGACGAGGACCAGATCGGGGGCCTCGGCATGACCGACCCGCCGCTGCACACCGCCTTGCGCCGCTACCTCACGCCCGAGTTCACGATGCGGCGCCTGGCTCGCCTCGAGCCCGAGATCGAGCGCGTCGTCAACGAACGCCTCGACGCGATGGAGGCTGCCGGACCCGAGGTCGACCTGGTCAAGGAGTTCGCCTTCCCGGTGCCCTTCCAGGTGATCTGCGAGCTGTTGGGTCTTCCGGACGAAGATCGCGACCGCTTCTTTGCGCTCGGCGTGGCTCGATTCGACCTCACCCAGGGCGGCGCCGGTGCTTTCGGCGCCGCAGCGGAGACCCGCGAGTTCTTGATCAAGGCCGTAGCCGCGCAGCGCCACCACCCCGGTGACGGTCTGATCGGCGCGCTCATCACCGAGCACGGCGCCGCGCTCGACGACCTCACCCTGGGTGGCATCGCCGACGGCGTGTTCCTGGGCGGCTATGAAACCTCGGCCTCGATGCTGGCTCTGGGCGCCTACCTGCTGGCGGAGAACCCCGAAGGCATGCGCCTGCTGCGTGAAGACCCCGCCTCCGTCGATCGCGTGGTCGAAGAGC
>JBAUWM010000063.1:0-6528 GCA_049583775.1 Nocardioides sp. | reverse complement strand
CATCCGGTGAGGACGAGCGTGAGCGCTGCGACCAACAAGGTCGGCCTACGCACCGGGCCTCCCGGGCAGCCGCATCGTGAGTCGAGCTCCGCCGCCGGGCGCGGCCGACGCTGCCACGGTGCCGGCATGCCGCTCGGCCACTTGGCGCACGATCGACAGGCCCAGGCCTGAGCCGGGCATCGAGCGCGACTCCTCGGCCCGCCAGAACCGGTCGAACACGCGGGCCCGGTCAGCCTCGGCGATACCCGGACCTTGGTCGTCGACGGTGAGCTCGCCGGCGCGCAGCCGAACGGTGACCGTGCCGTCGTGCGGGCTCCACTTGACCGCATTGTCGAGCAGGTTGGTGACGGCGCGCTCCAGGGCGGTGGCCTCGCCGAGCACCTGCCAGTGCTCGACGTCCACCTCGAAGGTCGCGTCCAAGGCCCGGCGTCGCACCCGCGCGACCGCGACGTCGACGATCTCGCTGAGGTCGACCTCACCGACCACGGGGGTGATCGGCTCGGTGCGCGCCAGCTCGGTGAGGTCGCCGATCAACGTGGTCAGCTCGTCGGTCTGGGCGCGGATGTCGTCGAGAAGTTCGGCGCGCGACTCCGGCGCCAACGTGGCGTGCGCGGTCTCGCCGGCGCGCACCTGGTCTGACTGGATCAGCAGATCGACGTTGGTGCGTAGCGATGTCAGCGGGGTGCGCAGCTCGTGGCCGGCGTCGGCCACCAATCGGCGCTGGTGCTCGCGCGAAGCGTCGATCACCGTGAGCATCTGGTTGAACGCGGTAGCCAGTCGGGCCAGTTCGTCGTCGCCTTCGACGGCCAGTGGGGCCAGGTCCTCGGTGCGCGCGATGCGCTCGACTTCGGTGGTGAGGCGCCGGACCGGGCGGAGGCTGTTCCTGGCCACGCCCCAGCCGGCGATACCCGCCCCGAGCACGCCGACCATGCCGAAGAGCAGGCAGACCCAGCCGATACGGGAGAGCAGAGCCTCTTGTTGGTCGAGCGACTGGGCGACCATCAGGGAAAGGTCGTCGACCTTCGTGGGCACCGTCACGACCCGGAACTCCTGGCCCTCGGCGCGGATCGTGCGCAGGCTGGAGGCGCTCTCGCCGCGGGCGACGCGCAGCTCGGGCGTGCCGACCGGCAGCGGCTCGCTGCTGTTGTCGAGCAGCCGGACGCCGCCGGACTTCGTGAGGAAGTAGAGCCGCACGTCGGAGGCGCCGAAGAGGTACGACGGCAGGTCGACCCGCGTGTAGCCGAACTCGCTGATGGCTGCAGTGACCTTCTCGGCGCGCTCACGCAGCGAGTCGTCGAGCTGCTCCTGCAGCTGCTGGCGAGCAGTCACGTAGGCGCCGAGCGCCACGAACGTGACCGAGACGCCTACCGCGATCGTGGTCAGCAAAGTGACCCGTCGCGCCAACGATCGGTGCCGCCAGCGACTGCTGGGCGGTTGCATCGTCACCCCGGCTGGGGGGAACTCAGGCTTGGGGCCGGGAGGATGCGGAGTGCTCATGCTGGTGTGTTCATGCGGGGGAGTAGCGGAACGTCGTGGGGTGCTCATGCGGGGTCCCTGCGGCGTTGTGTGGCGGGGGAGCGAAGCGGGGGAGTGGCGGAACGTCGTGGGGTGCTCATGACTCCTTGAGGACGTAACCCACACCGCGCACGGTGTGGATCAGGCGCTCCTCGTCCTCGGCCTCGGTCTTGCGACGCAGGTAGCCGACGTAGACCTCCAGCGAGTTGGCCGTGGTCGGGAAGTCGTAGCCCCACACCTCCTCGAGGATGAACGCCCGGTCGAGCACCCGCCGCGGGCGACGCAAGAACATCTCGAGCAGGGTGAACTCGGTGCGGGTCAACTCGATCGACCGCTCACCGCGGCGCACCTCGCGGGTGGCCACGTTCATCGTGAGATCGGAGAAGCTCAGCAGCTCGTCGAGGTCGTCGGTCGGCACCACGCGCCGCAGCAGCGCGCGCAGTCGAGCCAGCAGCTCCGGCAGCGCGAACGGCTTGGTGAGGTAGTCGTCGGCTCCGGCGTCCAGCCCTTCCACCCGGTCGCCCACGGCGTCCCGCGCGGTGAGCACGATGATCGGCACGTCGTTGCCGGCCGTGCGCAGGGCACGGGTGGTCTCGAGCCCATCGAGACGCGGCATCATCACGTCCATCACGACCACGTCTGGGGCTACGCCAGCGATGCCGGCCAAGGCCTCGGCGCCGTCGGAGGCGAGATGCACGTCGTAGCCGTTGAACTCCAACGAACGACGCATCGATTCACGCACGGCGCGGTCATCGTCGACGACAAGCACACGTGGTTTGACAGGCACGGACACGGCGCAACTGTGCCACTTGCTGCTGAATCGATGCTGAGAGCGGTCGGTGGTCATGGCTGCGTGGGGATAGTTCGTCATCTGGTCAACGTTTTCGAGCCCCGATGAGGTTGACCAGATGACGAACTATCCGCGGCTGGGCTAGAGGTAGCGGGTGGCGGTCTGGGCGGCGCGGGCGCCGTAGCCGCCACCGAACAGGCAGGCGTGCACGAGCAGCGGGAACAGCTGGTGCAGGCCGACGCGGTCCTGCCAACCCTCCGCCAGGGGCGTGGCTTCGTCGTAGGCGTCGAGCACGCGCTGCAGGTGGGGCAGCCCGAACAGCGTGAGCATGGCGAGGTCGACCTCGCGGTGCCCGCCGTAGGCCGCCGGGTCGATCGCCCACGCGGTGCCGTCGGTGCCCCACACGACGTTGCCGTTCCAGAGGTCTCCGTGAAGCCGGGCGGGAGGCTCCTCGGGTAGGAGGCCCGTCAGTCGGGCGACGACGCGGTCGATGGTGCTCGACTCGTCGTCGGTGAGCGCCCCGCGGTCGCGGGCCAGCTTGGCGTAGGGCAGCAGGCGACGCGTCGCGTAGAACTCCGCCCACGTGGCCGCAGCGCGGTTGGGCAGCGGCAGACGGCCGATGAACCCCTCGGCCTCCGCGCCGAAGCTGTCGGCGCCGGCGGCGTGGGTGGCGGCCAGTCGGCGTCCGAGCGTGGCGGCCTCGTCGGCACCCTGCCGGCCGGGGTCGACCCAGGCGATGATCAGACAGTCGGCGTCGACGCCGAGCACCTCGGGCACGGGAACGCCGTCGGGCACCTCAGCGAGCCACCGGAGCCCGGCGGCTTCGCGCTGGAAGAACTGGTCGGGCGGGTTGGTCACCGTCTTCATCAGGGCGGTGGTGCCGTTGCTGAGCCGCAACTTGGTGGCCGTGGAGACGTCGCCGCCGGCCACGGGCGCAGTGGCGACGACGGCCGAGCCGATCAAGGCTTCGGCGCGGCGGGCGATCGCGGATTGACGGGTCACGCGCTCATCGCTCCGGCACGACCTGGGCGAGGTGGGCGGTGATGACGTCGCTGGTGCGTTCGACCATCGTCAGCACCTCCTCGAATCCGCTGTCACCACCGTAGTACGGGTCTGGCACCACGCCACCGGTGCCGACCGGGTCAAAGTCGCGAAACAGCCTGGCCCGCTCCGACCTGCCGCCGATGTCGGCCAGGTTCTGCTCGTCCATCGCGAGCAGCACGTCGTGCTCGGCCGACCAGGACGCAGCGAACTGCTGGGCTCGGTGCTGCTCGGCGTCGTAGCCGTGAGAGGCCAACGTGGCCGCTGCGCGGTGGTCCATGCGCTGGCCGACGTGCCAGTCACCGGTGCCGCAACTGACCACCTCGACCCGATCGTCGAGCCCGGCCTCGCGCACCCGCTCGTTGAGGACGACGTCGGCCATCGGCGAGCGACAGATGTTGCCGAGGCACACCAACGCGATCCGGTAGCGACCGGGCTCCCGAGCGGGGGGCAGTTCGGCCGAGTGGGCGACGTCGGTCACCGCGACTTGTCGTCGACGAGTCCGTCGACCGCCCAGGTGACCAGGGTGATCACGATCGAGCCGCCGACGGCGGTCCAGAAACCACTGACGCGGAAGCCGATGTCGAGCGCGTCGGCGAGGGAACTAGTGAGCATCAGCATCAGAGCGTTGATGACCAGCAGGAACAGGCCGAGCGTGAGGATGATCAGAGGGATCGAGAAGATCGTCAGCACCGGCTTCACGAAAGACGTCACGATGCCGAGGATCGCCGAGACCAGCAGCAGTGGCACGAGGTTGTGCTGCACCTCGTCCATGCCCTGGTTGGGTCCACGGAAGGCGATGCCGTCGAGGAGCCAGGCGGCCACAGCGACGCCGATTGCGGTGGTGAGGAGTCTCAGGATGATCCGCATGCCCTGAGTGTGCCGGACGCGGCCGATCGACGACCAGGACCACGACCAGGACCACGACCAGTCGCGTTGGAGTCAGGTCAGCTGGAGCGCGTCGATGATCCCGGATTCGGCGTCCTCGAGGTGCGCGCGCAAGAAGGCGGACGCGCCGTCGGGGCCATCGATGCGGTTGGCGTCGAGCAGTCGCACGAGCGCAATGTGTGAGTCAGCCTGGTCGTGGGCGTTGCGTCGCAACCGCTCGACCTGGGCGAGGGCCAGGCGCAGCTCGACGACGAGGTTCTCGGCCATCGCCACGAGGCGCGGGCTGCCGGTGAGGCCCACGAGCGAGACGTGGAAGGCGAGGTGGAGAGCGTTGAGCGACTGATAGGTGTCGTTGGCTCGGACGGCGTCGGTGTAGGCCGCGAGCGAGGCGCGCACGTGGTCGCGCTGCTCGGCAGTGGCCTCCTGCCAGCGACGGACACCTGCCCCTTCGAGGACCCATCGGGCGCGGCAGACGTCGCGCACTGATGCCGCCTCGGGCGAGGAGACGCTGACGCCGCGATGCGGCTCGCGCACCGCCAGGCCCTCGGCCACCAGCATGCCGAGCCCCTCGCGCACCGTGGGGCGGGAGACGCCGAGCGACTCGGCCAGGGCAACCTCGCGCAGGGGGGTGCCGCTCTCGAGCTCTCCGTCGAAGATGGCGCGCCGTAGCTCGGCGACCGTGCGGTCGACGGTCGAGCTGTGGTCGACATGCAGGGTGGCGAACGGTCCGTCGGCGGGGGCCGGAGCGTCGCTCATGGGGTCATCATGCCGTGTCGACTTGTCCAGCGAGGACGACCGAGGCATCATGGAACTGTCAGATTGTCTGACAATCCAAGATCGGGGGCGAGATGACCACCAGCACGACCACGACCGCTACGAGCGGGATGATCGCGCAGCCGCTGGCCTGGGGCCACCACTACGTGGCCGTCGAGCCCACCTCGTTCCGCGTTGACTACGTCATCAACCCGTTCATGGATCTCGCCGCTCAGCCCGACCCGGCCCTGGCACTGCAGCAGTGGCAGACGCTCATCGAGACGCTGCGCGGACTCGGCGCCAGCGTCGACGTGCTGCCCCAGCGTCCAGATGCCCCCGACATGGTCTACGCGATGAACCTCGGCCTCGGCGTGGTGCGGTCCGACGGTGCTCGCCACGTCGTGATGTCGCACATGCGCTACGCCCAGCGACGCATGGAGACCGGCAGTGCCCAGCCGTGGTTTGCGCAGCACGGCTGGGCGACGTCGTACGTCGGTCGCGACAGCATCGGCGCCCATTTCGAGGCGGGGGACGCCTTCGCCTTCGCTGACGCGCTCGTCGTCGGGTACGGCCCGCGCACCGAAGAGCTGGCGCTCAAGCACCTGGCCACCGACCTCGGTGTGCGGGTGCGCGGCCTGCGCATCACCCATCCCGCGATGTACCACCTCGACCTCGCGTTCTGCCCGCTCGACGAGCGCCGTGCCCTGGTGTGCCCGGACGCCTTGGACGGCGCCTCGGCACAGGCCTTGCTCGACCTGGTGCCCGAGCCGCTCGTGCTCACCGAGCAGGAGGCGCTCAGCACCTTCTGCGCCAACTCGGTGGTCATCGGCCGCACGGTCGTGATGCCCGGGTGCCCCGATCGGGTGCGTACCCAGCTCGAGGCGTGGGGCTTCGACGTCGTGATCGTCGATGTCTCTGAGTTCCACCTCGGTGGTGGCTCGATCCGCTGTCTGACCAACCCGGTCGACATCACCATCGGGCGTGACCTGCCCGCCGTCACCGGCGGCGAGGTCGTGCTGCCGCCCGTCTGACCCGCTGGTCGAGCAGCCGGTCGCGAGGTACGAGCAACGGCGTCGTCGAGACCCCCTCAGCCCGCACGATCACGTCGTTTGGCTCACCAGGTCTCGACGACGCTCGCTAGAGCTCGCTGCTCGACCACCGGCACCCGCCGGTGGTTGAGGTGCGAGCGGAGCGAGCCTCGAAACCTCACCGCCGCGAGCATCTAGGTCCGCATCGGTGTTGGTCGGTGGGCCAACGAGTGATGTCGCGGGCAGAGTAGTTGGGCGTCGCGGTTGTTGGTGTGGCCTCCGGATGTCCAGGGTTCTCGGTGGTGCACGTGGCAGCCAGCTGCTGGGACATCGCAGCCGAGATGCTGGCAGTGCTGCTGCTCGAGGGCGATCGCGAGGCGCTGGGCTTTGGAGTGGAAGCGTTGCTTCCGCCCGAGGTCGAGCACCTCGCTCTCGCCGTTGAGGACGGCGGGGATGATCCCTGCCTCGCACGCCAATCGGCGGGCTTCGGAGGCGGTGATCTTGTCGCCGGTG
>JBAUWM010000062.1:0-14751 GCA_049583775.1 Nocardioides sp. | reverse complement strand
GGGCGCGACCGCCGCGCCGGTCAGCCTGGCCTGCGCGCGACCAGCACGTCGCGATGAATGGCTTGGTCGACCCGGTGCCCGAAACCGCGCCAGGGGCCGTCGTCCAGCGGCTCGAGACCGGCAGCGGCCAGCAGAGCAAGCGCATCGTCGCGGGCCGCCACGTGGGTGTTCCACGACAGACCGAGCGCCGCCCCCGGCCGCATCAGGCTCACCCAACCGGGCAACGCGGCCTCGACGAGGTCGAGCGGGCTGCGGTCGAGGCCGCCCGAGGCGTGCGCGCCGTGCTGCACGCCGTAGGGAACGTCGGTCACGACGGCGTCGAAGGCTCCCGCCTTGAAGAACTCGGCAGCTCGCGTGGTGTCGGCGTTGATCATCCGCAGGTGCTGGCGCCGCCCCGACTTCCAGGCGTCCTTGTCTGTCGCGAGCTCGACGTCGAGACGGCGACCGACGTGGCGGCCCTCGCGCCGGATCGGGGTAGCGTCGGCGGCGTGCTTGAGCCGCTTGCGGCGCAGCCAGGTCTTGATGAAGGCCTCGTGCGCATCGAAGTCCTTCGCGTCGATGTCGAGCCCGTCGGCGTCCAACCCATAGACGAGCGCCTGGTGAAGCGTGGTGCCGCGGCCGCACATCGGGTCGAGCACGCGGATCGGCCGCGGCCGCTCGGCACCGGCCACGAGGTCGGTCCCCGCAGCTGAGGCCCAGACCGTGACGTTCAGCAGCATGCGGGTGAACAGCTCGTTGGTCTTGCCGACGTACTTCTGGATCGTGAGGAGGTCGTCGTCGAGGTGCTGGAGCGGCTCCTGCTCGAGGGGGCGCAACGCGTCCCCCGCACGGCGGAACAGGGCGTACCCAAGCGAGAGCGTCGCGAGGTGCGCCAACGCCCGACGGTCGAGATCGTCGTCGGTGCTGAACGCCAGGTAGGGCACTCCGCCGATCAGCTCGGTACGCAGGTCGAGCAGTCTCCCGCCGAGCACGGTCACGTCGAGCGCGCCGGCCTCGGCCTCCAGGAGCGCTGGCGAGGAGGCCGCGTAGACCCGGTTGGCGGACGGGCGCACCAGGATCGCCCACTCGTGTCGGACCACGGGTGAAGGCTAGTGCTGTGGCGGCAACCACGGTTTGGCAGGATCGACCTGTGACCAGCTCGCCCGCCGCCCCGCTCAGCTCCCTCTCCGCCGATGAACTCGCGACGTTCCTGGCCCGGCAGCAGGAGGCCTATACCGCTCTCAAGGATCGCGGGCTCAAGCTCGACCTGACGCGCGGCAAGCCGTCGAGCGCCCAGCTCGACCTGTCCGACGCGTTGCTGCGCTTGCCCTCCGGCACGAAGGACCGCGCTGGCGCCGACGTCCGAAACTACGGCGGCCTCGAGGGCCTGGCCGAGCTGCGCGAGCTGTTCGCCGAGCTGTTGTGGGTCGAGGTCGACCAGGTGGTGTGCGGAGGTAACTCGAGCCTGACGATGATGCACCAGGTAGTCGTCGACCTGCTGCTGCACGGCGGCCCCGGGTCGGAGCGGCCGTGGAAGGACGAGCCGGTCGTGAAGTTCGTCTGCCCCGTACCCGGCTACGACCGGCACTTCTCGATGCTGGCCGACCTTGGGATCGAGATGGTCACGGTGCCGATGCACGACGACGGCCCCGACGTGGAGGCCGTCAAGGCCCTCGTGGTCGATCCGGCGGTGAAGGGCATGTGGCTGGTGCCGACCTACGCCAACCCATCGGGTTCGGTGTGCTCGCACGAGGTGGCCGCCGAGCTCATGTCGATGCCCACCGGCGCACCCGACTTCCGGATCATGTGGGACAACGCCTACGCGTTCCACCACCTCACTGAGGACGAAGCCAAGAGCGCCGATGCACTCAGCTTGGCCGCGGCATCAGGGCACGCCGACCGCCCGATCATGTTCGCCTCGACGTCGAAGATCACCTTCGCAGGCGCAGGCGTCTCGGTGTTGGCCGCCTCGGCAGCCAACAAGGCGTGGTACCTCAAGCACCTCGGGTTCGCCTCGATCGGGCCCGACAAGATCAACCACCTGCGGCACGTGGAGTTCTTCGGATCGGCCGACGGCGTGCGCGATCACATGCGCAAGCACCGCGAGATCCTTGCGCCCAAGTTCGATGCGGTCGACGTCGCGCTCTCGCTCGAGCTCGACGGGCTCGAGATCGCCGAGTGGACCAAGCCGACCGGCGGGTACTTCGTGAACCTCGACGCGCTCGACGGCACCGCGTCTCGTGTGGTGGCGCTGGCCAAGGAGGCCGGCATCGCCCTCACCCCGGCCGGCTCCTCGTTCCCGCACGGCAACGACCCCCGCGACCGCAACATCCGCCTCGCACCAACGTTCCCGGTGCTGGCCGAGGTCGAGACCGCGATGGCCGGCGTTGCCACCTGCGTAGCCCTCGCCGCAGCTGAGAAGCTCACAGCGTCTGCATGAGGGAGGCCGCAGCGACTGCCGCGAGGAACGAGCGCAGTCGCGTGGCGGCCGAAGGTTGAGCAAGCCCTGCGGCCGAGGAACGAGGCCGCAACGGGCGCGTCGAAACCCAGTGAGAGACACAGCAACCTCGACCACCGCGAGTCGGCGTACACGTACTCCGACTCGGCACAACACCCCGCCGCCCACAGGGGCGACGGGGTGCTTGTGACATTCGCTTCAGCTCTGCGGCAAGCTCACCGGGTTTCGGCACGCTCGGCCGCGACTTCGTGCCTCAGTCGCGCTCGCTGCTCAACCACCGATGACGAGATCTGACCTCGCTTCGCTCGGTCAGCTCTCGTCGTCCTCGCCCGCGACGTTGCGCGTGCGGTTGGGGTCGACCTGGACGCCGGGACCCATGGTCGTGGAGACGGTGACCTTCTTCAGGTAACGGCCCTTGGAGCTGGCCGGCTTGAGACGCAGCACCTCTTCGAGGGCAGCGGCGTAGTTCTCAGCGAGCTGGCCCTCGGCGAACGAGGCCTTGCCGATGATGAAGTGCAGGTTCGAGTGGCGGTCGACGCGGAACTCGATCTTGCCGCCCTTGATGTCCGTCACGGCCTTCGCCGGGTCGGGCGTCACGGTGCCGGTCTTCGGGTTCGGCATCAGGCCACGGGGGCCGAGCACGCGGCCGAGGCGGCCGACCTTGCCCATCATGTCGGGGGTCGCGACGACGGCGTCGAACTCGAGCCATCCGCCGCTGACCTTCTCGACCAGCTCATCGCCACCGACGATGTCGGCGCCGGCCTCGCGGGCGGCCTCAGCCTTGTCGCCGTTCGCGAACACGAGGACGCGAGCGGTCTTGCCGGTGCCGTGCGGGAGGTTGACGGTGCCGCGCACCATCTGGTCGGCCTTGCGGGGGTCGACGCCGAGTCGCATGACGACGTCGACGGTCTCGTCGAACTTCTTCTTCGATCCGGCCTTGGCGATCTTGATGGCGGCCAGCGGGGCGTAGAGCTCGTCCTTGTCGAACGTGTCCGCGGCCGCGCGGTAGGTCTTGCTGCGCTGCATGGTGGTCTTCTCTCTGGTTCTACAAGCTACGGAAGATGTGGTCGTTGTGGGCCAGCGCGGCCCTGCCACTGCCCAGGTTCGGGCTAGATCTGGTGGTGCTGTCAGTCGGTGGTGACGCCCATCGAGCGGGCAGTGCCCTCCACGATCTTCATCGCGGCGTCGATGTCGTTGGCGTTGAGGTCGGGCAGCTTCGTCTGGGCGATCTCGCGGATCTGGTCCTTGGTCAGCTTGCCGACCTTCTCCTTGTGCGGGACGCCGGAACCCTTCTTCAGGCCAGCGGCCTTCTTGATGAGCTCAGCGGCCGGCGGAGTCTTCGTGATGAAGGTGAAGGAGCGGTCTTCGTAGATCGTGATCTCGACCGGGATGACGTTGCCGCGCATGGACTCGGTCTGGGCGTTGTACGCCTTGCAGAAGTCCATGATGTTGACGCCGTGAGGACCGAGCGCGGTACCGACCGGCGGAGCCGGGGTCGCGCCACCGGCCTGGAGCTGCACCTTGACCAGCGCAGCGATCTTCTTCTTCGGGGGCATTCTCTTACTTTCTGTCTCGTGGTCATGACGAGGGCGTGTGCCCCCTGCCACTGGGTGTTACTGCTCTGATTGTGCTCCGAGATCGGATCTCCGCGAAATCCAGATGTTCGGCTTGCGGAGTTTCGATACGCGCGAAGGGCCGGGCAAGCTCGTTTGGTCAGACGCGTTGAATCTGACTGAAGCTGAGCTCGACCGGGGTCTCGCGGCCGAAGATCTCGACGAGCGCCTTGACCCGCTGCGACTCGGGGTTGATCTCGGTGATCGTGGCGTGCAACGTGGCGAACGGGCCGTCGACGACCATGACCGAGTCGGAGATGTCGAAGTCGGCGACCTCGACCTGCTTCTTGGCCGCGGTACCGGAGGGCGTGCCGCCAGCAGCCGCGGTGGCGATGTCGATGATCGCCTGCGCGGCCGGAGCCAACATGTTCTCGACCTCGTCCATGCTCAGCGGCACCGGCTGGTGGCTGTTGCCGACGAAGCCGGTGACCGAGGGCGTGTGGCGCACGGTCGACCACGACTCGTCGGTCAGGTCCATGCGCACCAGGACGTAGCCCGGCAGCGACGGCTTCTTGCGAGTGCGGCGCTGGCCGTTCTTGATCTCGACGATGTCTTCGATGGGGACCACGATCTCGTGGATGTAGTCCTCCATGTTGAGCGAGACGATCCGGTTCTCGAGGTTCGACTTCACTCGGTTCTCCATACCCGAGTAGGTGTGGACCACGTACCAGTCACCCGGCTTGGCCCACAGCTCGCGACGGAACTCCTCGAGCGGGTCTGCCTCGGCGGGCTCGGCGTCCCCCGCATCGGAGCCCGCATCGGAGTCCGCCTCGGCGTCGAGCGCGGCGTCGATGGACTCGTCGACCACGTCGTCGGCTACCTCGCCCTCGTGCTCGACGATCTCGGCGACCGGCTCGTCAGTGGGCTCGACTTCGACGACGTCGTCATCGGCATCGACCTCGACCGGCGCGGTGCCCTCGGCGCTGCCCTCGGTTGCCTCGGCGACGTCGTCCTCGACGGTCGGGGTGTCGCTGACGTCGTCGGCGATTACGGGGGTCTCGGCTGGCTCGTCGTACTGCTCAGACACGTGTTGCTCCATCACTTGCTGTTCGTGGGTGCTCAGGGGGGACGCGACCGGGCGGGTCAGATGTCCTCGCCACCGGTGAAGACCGCGAACACGAGCTTCCCGAAGCCGAGGTCGAGGCCGGCGATGATCCCCATCATCACGACCACGAAGACCATGACCACGATGAAGTAGGTGACCAGCTGCTCTTGGGTCGGGTAGACCACCTTGCGGAGCTCGGCGACCACCTGGCGGTAGAACGTCGGGAGACTCGTGCGCTTGTGCTCGTCACGGGGCCTCTCGTCCCGCGACCCGCGCACCGCGCTGCTGTCCGACACTCCACTCACCTCTCGTCGTGCGTCTGATCGTTGCCGATCACTGTGTGTTGCTGTCCGTGCGGTTCTTGCAGGGCACGAGGGACTTGAACCCCCAACCTTCGGTTTTGGAGACCGATGCTCTGCCAGTTGAGCTAGTGCCCTCCGTGCACGCCTCGCGCTCAGCGACCCACTCGTGGGCACGACAAAGCATCGGGGCGATCCACCAACCGTGGAGTCTACGGGCAAGAGGAAGTGCGCGTCCAAACGCCCTGGGCGGGCGCCAACGAGGTGGATCAGCCGACCTTGGCACCCGTCGACCGTTCAGCACTGCCGAACGTGCGCTCGAGCACGAACAGCACCAGACCCAGAGCAAGCAGGCCGCCCACCCACGCCAGCGACATCGGGTCGTCGATGACGACATATCCCAGCAGGAGTGCATTGCCGAGCAGACCGATTGCGAGCAGCGCGGTGGGGGCTCGGTAGGCGTCGGGCGCAGCGGCGTCGCGCCGCAGGACGAACGCCGACACGATCACCAGCGCGTAGATGAACAACGTGAAGACGACAGTGACCGTGGCCAACCTGGCCACCACGTCGATGTCGGCCCCAGCCTCGTTGAGCGCGAACCCGACCAGGAGCAAAGCGCTTACGACAAGGCCACTGAAGATCAACGCCACCCACGGGCTGTGACGGCGGCGGTGCACCGTGCTGAAGACGCCGGGGACGACGTCCTCCCGCGCCATCCCGTAGAGGATCCGGGACTGTGTGACGACGGAAACCAGCGTCGTGTTGCTGATCGCGATCATCGCGATGACGGCGAACAGGGTGGTCATGAAGGCCACGGAGATCGGCAGCACTCCCGCTTCGACAACCTCGATCAAGGCGGCGTCGGAGGCGGCGAGCTCCTTGACGTCGACCACGAGCGAGGCCGCCATTGCCACCACGACGTAGATGACCCCCGCAGTGATCATGCCGCCGACCAAGGCACGCGGGAAGTCGCGCTTCGCGTCGACGACCTCCTCGGCCACGTTGGCCGCGTTCTCGAAGCCGGTCATCGCGAAGAACGCCAGCGCAACGCCCGCGATGACAGCGAAGATCTCGTTGCCCTGCGCGCTGAAGTCGGTCAGGCGCCCGAAGTCGGCGTTGCCCTGGCCGACGTAGGTGAAGCCGATGACGACCACGATGATCAGGCCGGCGACCTCGACGAACGTCATCACCATGTTGGTCACCGCCGACTCGGTGATGCCGATGTAGTTGACGATCGTGAGCATGACGATGAAGAGCAGAGAGACCAGGATCGCTGGGGGCAGCGTCCAGATCGTGTCGAAGTAGCTGGCGAACCCGGTGGCCAGCGAACCGGACGCTGCGAACGAGGCAGACAGCATGCTGACCGTGACGAGGAACGTGAGCGCCCGGTTGCCAAAGGCCTTGTTGACGAACAGCGCCGCCCCGGCTGCCTGCGGATACTTCGTGACCAGCTCGGCATAGGCGGTTCCGGTGATGGTGGCGATCGAAACCCCGACGAGGAAGGCGAGCCAGAACGCACCGCCGACCTCGCCCGCCACGGCTCCGATGAGCACATAGATGCCCGAGCCGAGAACGTCGCCGAGAACGTAGAAGAACAGCAGCCGACCGGTGATCGACCGCTTGAGGCCACCTTCACCCTCGCTGGTCGGCGTCAGGGTCGCTGAGTCGCTCATCTCCTCGTCATCTCCAGCACGGCGCTGGCCAAACCCTCCCCCCAGCCCGGGATCCCTCGCGCCCCTACGATGGCGACATGCCGTTCGGAGCGCCTGCAGAGTGAGGGAGCTAGCCGCGCTGCCGAAGGCGCACCTCCACCTGCACTTCACTGGATCGATGCGACACGGCACCCTGCTCGAGCTCGCGGAGCGTGACGGCATCGCCCTTCCGGACTCTCTCGTCTCGGAGTGGCCACCGCAGCTCAGTGCGGCTGATGAGAAGGGCTGGTTCCGCTTCCAACGCCTCTACGACGTGGCTCGGTCGGTGTTGCGCACCGAGGCAGACGTTCGCCGGCTGGTGCTCGAGGCGGCTGAGGACGACGTGCTCGATGGCGGCCGCTGGCTCGAGATCCAAGTCGACCCCAGTGGGTACGCCTCCCGCTTCGGCGGCATCACCGCGTTCACCGACCTGGTGCTGGACGCCGTCCGCGACGCGTCTGAGCGCACGGGCCTGGGCATGGCCTTGGTCGTGGCCGCCAACCGCACCCGGCATCCGCTCGACGCCCGCACCCTGGCCCGGCTGGCAGCGCAGTACGCGGGCCGCGGCATCGTCGGCTTCGGGCTCTCCAACGACGAGCGTCGAGGGAGCACCGCAGACTTCGCGGGGGCGTTCGCGATCGCCGAACGTGCCGGGCTGTCCTTGGTGCCGCACGGTGGCGAGCTGCGCGGAGCCGAGCATGTGCGTACCTGTCTCGACGTCCTGCATGCTGATCGGCTCGGCCACGGCGTGCGCAGCGCCGAAGACCCGGCCGTGCTCGATCGGATCGTCGAGTCGGGAGTGGCGCTCGAGGTCTGCCCCGTGTCGAACGTGGCCCTCGGCGTGTACTCCGATCTCACCTCGGTGCCGCTGCCCACCCTGTTGGCGGCTGGCGCCACCGTGGCCCTGGGCGCGGACGACCCCCTGCTGTTCGGCTCCCGGCTGGCCGCGCAGTACGCAACGATGCGGGCCGCCCACGACCTGGCTGACGAGACTCTGGCCGAGCTCGCCCGGATGTCGGTGCGAGCTTCCAACGCCCCCGACGACGTGCGCTCGACTGTGTTCGACGAGATCGATACCTGGCTGGCCTCCTGATGGAGAGCTGGTCGTTCGAGGCCGAGCTCTGGCCGCACGAGGGCGGCTCGTGGGTGTTCCTGACTGCGCCGATCGACGTCGACGAAGAGATCCGACTGGTGAGCGGTCCGCCGCGCGGCTTCGGCTCGGTGCGAGTCGAGGCCACCATCGGCACGTCGACCTGGCGCACCTCGGTGTTCCCGTCGACCACCGAGGGGTTCGTGCTGCCGGTCAAGAAGGCCGTGCGCACCGCCGAGCGCATTGATGTCGGCGACGTCGTCGACGTCACGCTGCGCCTCGTCGACGACTGAGTCAGACTCTCGGGCATGAGCACGACACCCGATCCGCCGGATGAACCCACCTGGGCGCCAGAGCCCAGCACATCCGACGTCGAGCCCACGTGGCCGGCTTACCAACCGCCAGCGGAGTCGACCCCACCTCCCGTGCCCTATGGCGCAGGCGGGTACGCGCCCGTGCCGGATGCGCCACACTTCCCCCAGGCGCACTCGGGGGCCAACCTGTCGATGTGGCTGGGCATCGGCAGCATCGCCTCCTCGTTGGGGGCATTCGCGTGCTTCTTGACGATTCCAGCGGTGGTCATCGGGCCGATCGCGGTCGTGCAGGCAGTGCGTGCCAACCGCGAGATCGAGGCGTCACCCGGTCGCTACTCCAACAGCTCAGCCGCTACGACCGGCTTGATCACCGGAATCATCGGCACCGCAGTGGGCCTCCTCATGCTGGTCTTCCTCGTCATCTCGGTCGCCGGCTCGTTCGACTAGCTGGCGAGCGCGTGTCTCGCCGCGAGTACGCGCGGTGACGGCAGCAGGGGCGTCGGGCGTCGGCCCCTAGAGTGAGCAGCCGACGAGCACCGGCTCGTTGACGAGGGTGATGCCGAAGGCGTCGCGGACGCCGTCGCGGACCTCGCGGGCAACGGCTAACAGGTCAGCAGTGGTCGCGCCTCCCCGATTGGTCAGGGCCAGCGGGTGCTTGGCCGACAACCCAGCCGCACCAGCGCCATAGCCCTTCACGAAGCCAGCGTGCTCCATCAGCCACGCCGCGCTCGTCTTCACGAGGTCGTTGTCAGCCGGCCACGCGGGAGCCCCGGAAGGCAGTTGCTCGCGCGGCACGATCGGGTTGGTGAAGAACGACCCAGCGCTCCAGGTGTCGTGATCGTCCGGGTCGAGCACCATGCCCTTGCCGCGCCTGAGCTCGAGGACGGCCGCTCGGACGTCGGCCAGCGGTGCCCGGCCCCCGAGCTCGACATCCAGCGCCTTGGCCAGCTCGGCATACGCAACGGGAGCCCCGAGACTGCCTTGGGCGAGCTGGAAGGTGACGTCGAGGACGACATGTCGGCCGGGGTCGGCCTTGAACCGGGAGTGGCGGTAACCGAAGCCGCAGTCGGGCCCGGCGAAAGTCCGCACCCCGCGCATCGTGCGGTCCCACACCCGGACGCGGGCGACGGTCTGGGCGACCTCCTGCCCGTAGGCGCCGACGTTCTGGATCGGGGTGGCTCCCGTCGAGCCAGGGATGCCGGAGAGCGCCTCGATGCCCACCCAGCCGCGCTCGACGGCGGCCACGACGACGTCGTCCCAGGCCTCGCCGGCCGCGACGGTGACCAGCGTGCCGCCGCACGTCGTGTCACCAGGCTCGGTGTCTGCCTCGATGCCACGCGTGACAACTCGGACGACGGTGCCGTTGAACCCGTCGTCAGCGACCACCAGGTTGCTACCTCCGCCCAGCACGAGCACCGGCTCACCCGAGGCGTCGGCGGTAGACACGGCCTCGATGAGCTCCGCTTCCGTCGCGGCCTCGACCCACGCGCGGGCGGGGCCGCCGAGGCGCAAGGTCGTGTGGGCGGCGAGCGACTCAGACACGGACCACGGCTCGCGGCATACCGAGCACCTTCTGCCCCGCACACGTCACCTCGAGGGCGAGGGTCGCGCGGCCGTCGGCGACATCCTTGACCGTGCCGGCGACGTTCAGCGTGGCTCCGACGCCGTCGTCGGGCACCACCACCGGGTTGGTGAACTTGCAGCCGAGCTCAATCACCTCGGCACCGTCGGTCCAGTCGGCGACAGCGCGCGCCACCAGCGCCATCGTGAACATGCCGTGAGCGATGACGCCAGGCAAGCCGACGGCGACCGCGACCTGCTCGTGCTGATGGATCGGATTCTGGTCTCCGCTCGCCGCGGCGTAGGCGACCAGGTCGGCACGAGTGATCGCGTAGTCGCGTGGGGCGAGCACGGCACCGGTCTCGAGGCTCATCCCGAGTCACCCGCCCGGTGGACCAGGGTCGCGCTGGTGGCGCACACGAGCGCCCCGGAGGCGTCGGAGATCTGGCTCGTCGTGCCGATGATGTCGTTGCCGCCGATCTGACGCAGGCTCGCGACGGTCAGCGTGGTGGTCAGGCTGTCGCCCACCCGAATCGGCCGCTGGTAGGCGAACTTCTGATCGCCGTGCACGATGCGCGACAGGTCGATCTGCTCAGCCTCCAAGAAGGCGAACATGGCGTCGAAGGCCAACACGATCGGGAAGGTCGCGGGGGCGGCACCGGCGTACGGAGTGCCGGTGGCGGCCGCGAACTCGGCAAGCGCCTCGTCGGTCACGACGTAGGGGTCAGGCGCCGGGAAGGCCCGGCCGACGAGCGACTGGTCAACGGGCATAGGCCCACCGTAGTAGTGACCGGCCCCAGAAATGGCGGAGGACCCGTCCGGTGGTCCGGACAGGTCCTCGACGCGTCAAAGACACGCAGATCGACGGGCTCGGCCGAGGCCGGGCCGGTGGATCAGCGGGTCTCCTTGTGGTCGGTGTGCTTGCGGCAACGCGGGCAGAACTTCGCCAGCTCGAGCCGGTCGGGGTCGTTGCGGCGGTTCTTCTTGGTGATGTAGTTGCGCTCCTTGCAGTCCACGCACGCGAGCGTGATCTTGGGGCGAACGTCGGAGCTCTTGCTGGCCACGGAAAATCCTTCTTGCTGCTGTTTGATGCCTGGTCTGGTGCCGGTCTGATCCTGCTTGTAGCGGGGGCGGGACTCGAACCCGCGACACCACGATTATGAGCCGTGTGCTCTAACCACCTGAGCTACCCCGCCTGGGTGGGGTCACTGCTCACTTGAGATCCTGACCCAGAGCCCCTTTACGGAATCGAACCGTAGACCTTCTCCTTACCATGGAGACGCTCTGCCGACTGAGCTAAAGGGGCAACGACGGAGAACGATACACAGGGGGATGAGGAATGGAGAAATCGGTTCCAGACCCCCCATTCTACCGGGTGATCGGCGACGTCGAGCCGCCCCGCGAGGCACTCAGGCGCTGTCTGTCAGTCGCCGCTGATTCGGGCGAACGGCCGCGCTTCCTCGAGCTCGAAGGCGAGCTCGAGCAACGCTGACTCGTGGCCGAATCCGGCGCCGAACATCATCCCGACGGGAAGGCCGTCGGACGAGGTGGCCAGGGGCAGCGAGATGGCAGGGTCGCCGGTGGCGTTCTGCAGCGGCGTGAACGTCACCCAGTCCATCAGACGGTCGATGACGGTGTCGAAGCCCTGGGAGGGGTCGAGGTGGCCGATCAACGGGGTGCCGTGAGCGAGGGTCGGCGTGAGAGACACGTCGAAACGTCGATAGAAGTCCGCCGACTTTGCGGCTGTGCCCCGGCGCAGCCGCACGATGGCGCCCGGCAACCGGTGAAGTCGCCGCGTCGCGTGGCGTGACAGGCCGAGCGTGAGGTTGTCGAGCTGGGAGGGGTCCCATGAACGCCCGTGCATTCGACGACCGTTGCGCACCAAGAACATCGCCAGAGCTGCCCAGTAGAGCAGGAAGTCGTCGCGGAAGCCGGGCGTCACCGGTGCCTCGACCTCCTCGACGTGATGGCCGAGCTCTTCGAGCAACGCGGCCGTCTCGAGCGTCAGAGCGGTCATCTCAGCGTTGGCACCGGCCCCGACGCCGGTGGTGTTGAGCGCGACCCTGAGGCGCTTGCGGCCGGGCCGGGTGATGTCCCCGATGGGAGGAAGCCGAAGGTTGCGGTAAACCGCCTCGGCCTCGCGGAAGAACGCCGCGGTATCGCGCACCGAGCGCGTGACGACCCCGTCGGAGACGATGCGAACCGGCATGTCCCGCATCTGTTTGTCTTGCGCCAACCGGTCACGGCTGGGCTTGAGCCCCACCAGACCGTTGACGGCCGCGGGGATCCGGATCGAGCCACCGCCGTCATTGGCATGGGCGATCGGCAGGGCGCCGGAAGCCACGAGTGCCGCGGAACCGGCGGACGATGCCCCGGCGATGTGCTCGGTCGACCAGGGCGAGCGCACCGCGCCGAGCCGCGGGTGCTCGGCCGCGGCGGAGAACCCGAACTCGGACAGTTGGCTCTTGCCCAGGGGCACCAGCCCGGTGGCCAGGTACATGCGGGCGAAGTCGCCGTCCTGCTTCTTGGGGACGGGAGCCCAGGCGTCGGCGCCTTCGAGGGTGGGCATTCCGGCGACGTCGACGTTGTCCTTGATCACTGTCGGGACACCGGCGAAGAAGCCGTCACGCGGCGCCCGCGCCTCGCCCCGAGCTCGCTCGAAGTCAGCGAACGCCATGGCGTTGAGCTGTGGGTCGACCTGTTCGACCCGGGAGATCGCAGCCTCGACCAGCTCGACGACCGAGACCTTGCCAGCGTGCAGCGCCTCGACCAGCCCGACCGTGTCGAGGTGCCCGAGGGCGTCATCACCGAAGGCACTCACGCGCGTCATGCGAGGGACCCTAGAACAAGACGAGCGCGAGCACCGGAAGCAGGAGGCTGGTAGCCAGGGCTGTGAGTCCCATCGCCAGCCCAGAGAACGCGCCCTCGGTCTCGCTGTCGTGGAGCATTCGACCGGTGCCGATGCCGTGCGACACCGACCCCACGGCGACGCCTCTCACGCGCGGGTCGCGTACTCGCAGTCGGGTGAGCACGGACGGTCCGGCGACCGCGCCGAGAAGGCCCGCCAAGATGGCGAAGACAGCGGCTAGGGGCCGATGCCTTCGAGGTTCTCGGTGAGCGCGATCGCGACCGGGGTGGTGCTGGCCTTGGCAGCCATGGTGCGCTCGAGCACCTCGTCGCCCCCGGTCGCCCTCAGCAGCAGCACGCCGGTGACGATCGACGCGAGGGCGCCCAGCACCACGCCAGCAAGCACCGGAAACACGAGTCCGCGTAGACGATCGAGCTGACGGTGCAAGGGGATGGCCAGGGCCACCGTGGCTGGGCCGAGTAGGAATGCGATCAGCTCGGCACCGGACCGGTAGGTCGTGTAGTCGATGTCGACCACCGTGATCACCGCCGCCACCAGCGCGATCGCCACGAGCGCCGGCTGCGCCACCGGGTGCCCGTTGGTGCGGTCGCGCGCCCACAGCCCGACTTGATAGGCCGCCAGTGTGAGCGCGATGACGAAGAGGGGTGACGAGCGCACCCAGTCCCACGTGTCAGTCATGCCTGACCTCACGTCGCCCGAGGAGACTGACGGTGCCCGCGACCACCATGAGCCCGACGAGCCAGGAGCCGACGAGTGCGAGCGCGAGTGCCGGCGCCTCGTCGCGCAGCACGGACGCGTAGACGACGACGCCGACGCCCGCCGGGACAAAGAGCAGCTGGAGGTGCTCGAGGAGGCGGGAGCCCACTGCGACGACTGAATGCTCGGCGTCGATGCGGCGTACGCGGAGAACCACCAAGAGCAGCACCATGCCCACGACCGGCCCGGGGACGGTGACGTCGAGCAGACGCACCACCACCTCCCCCACGAGCTGACAACCGAGGAGCCAGAGCAGCCCGACGATCACGCCGTGCCGGCCCGGCGATGGCAGCCCACCAGGTGCGGATCGAAGATCCCGATCGCCTCCATCAAGGCATACATCGTGGTCGGTCCGACGAAGGCGAACCCGCGCTTCTTGAGTTCCTTCGACAGCGCCTTCGACTCTGGGGACGTGGTGGCCATCGTGGCGGTGTCGGTCGGTGCTGGTGCGACCTCAGGAGCGAACGAGTTGATGAGTTTCTCGAGCCCATCGTGATCGCGCAGGGCGATGGTGGCCCGGGCGTTGGTGACCGCGGCAGCGATCTTGAGCCGATTGCGCACGATGCCAGCGTCGAGCATCAGTCGCGCTTGGTCGGCGTCAGTGAAGCGGGCGATAGCTTCGGCGTCGAACCCGTAGAACGCCTTGCGGAAGGCGGTGCGTTTGTTGAGGATCGTCGACCACGAAAGGCCGGACTGAAACGCCTCGAGGGTGAGACGCTCGAGGTACGCCGCTTCGCCGCTGACCCGGTTGCCCCACTCACGGTCGTGGTAGTCGCGCATCGTGCCCGGTCCGCCGGCCCAGGGGCAGCGGGCGAGCCCGTCGTCGCCAGTCACCGGTCCCATGACCGCATCCTGCCGGACGTGGGCGCCACCCGGAGGTTGCGGTGCGCGCGGCCGATGGTTTCGAGGCTCAGGCCTAGCGGCCTTCACACCTCAACCACCCCGCAGGTTGAGGTGCGAGGAGCGCCAGCAACGAGCCTCGAAACCCAGTTCGCCGTAGGGGCTTCGAGGCTCAGCCACCCCCGAGGGTTGAGGTGCGAGGAGCGCCAGCGACGAGCCTCGAAACCCGGTTCGCCG
>JBAUWM010000061.1:0-1975 GCA_049583775.1 Nocardioides sp. | reverse complement strand
TCGGCGAGATCGCGCGAGCGCACGACGTCCCCGATGAGGGTGAACAGCACGGCCATGAGTTCACTATATATCTGAACTTTTCATTATTTAAGGTATATGCTGAACTCATGTTGCTTGATGTCCAGCTCGATGCCCGCCCCGACCTCGTCGCCGCCCGCGCTCAAGAGCTGGTGGGGTCCGGGGTGGCCGGCCTCTTCACCTTCGAAGGGCCGCACGACGTGTTCCTCCCGCTCGCGGTTGCCTCATCGGTGGTCGAGACCGACCTGATGACCAACGTCGCGATCGCGATGCCGCGCTCGCCGATGCACATCGCTCACGCCGCGTGGGACCTGCAGCTGATGTCGGGAGGACGGTTTCGTCTCGGGCTCGGTTCTCAGATCAAGGTGCACGTGGAGAAGCGCTACGGCGCCACCTGGTCGCCGCCGGCCGCGCGGATGCGCGAGATCGTGCTGGCCACGAAGGCGATCCTGACCGCGTGGCAGGACGGCACCAAGCTCGACTTCCGCGGCGAGCACACCACGCACACGCTGATGCCCCCGACGTTCGTGCCCGGACCCAACCCCCACGGCGCACCGCCGGTGCTGCTCGGAGCACTCGGCCCGCTGATGACGCGTACCGCGGCCGAAGTGGCCGACGGCCTGCTGGTGATGCCGTTCCACAGCCACCAGCACTTCCGGCAACGCACGCTGGCAGCCGTCTCTGAGGGCTTGGCCTCAGCCGGCCGCTCCGCGGTCGCGATCTATCCGCAGGTGATCACCGCCATGGGTCGCACGCCCGAGGAGCAAGCCGCCGCCGATGCCGGCGTCTCGATGCTGCTCGCGTTCTACGGGTCGACCCCCGCCTACAAGACTGTTCTCGACGTCGAGGGCTGGGGTGACCTTCAACCGCAGTTGAACGCGATGTCGAAGTCCGGCGACTACCCCGGCATGTTCGGTTTGATCACCGAGGAGATGATCGCGACCATCGCCGTCCGCGGAACGCCTGAAGAATGCGCCACGGAGATCAAGCGCCGCTTCGACGACGTCGCCGATCGGGTCTGCTGCTACTTCCCCGGCTACGACGCACCGCTCGAGCACATCTCAGCGTTGGCGACCGCGCTCGGATAGTCGCGCTGGCTCGTCGAAGCTGACCAGCCAGGCGGCAAGCGCGCCGCCGAGGGCGCCGAAGAGGTGGCCCTGCCAGGAGATGCCGGGCTGCCCGGGCAGCACTCCGAGCAGCAGCGAGCCGTAGGCCACGAACAGGACGATGCCGAGCAGGATCTCGGCCACCTTGCGGGTCCAGATGCCGCGCACCATGAGGTAGACGAGCCAGCCGAAGATCAGCCCGGAGACGCCTACGTGGTTGGTGTTGCCCGGCGCGAGCAGCCAGACGCCGATGCCGGCGACCAGCCAGATGATGCCGGTGGCCTCGAGGCCGCGGACGATCCCGGAGACCAGCACGAGGAAGCCGAGCACCAGCGCCGGCACCGTGTTGGCCTCGATGTGGGTCCAGTCGCCGTGCAGCAGCGGGGCGAACGCAATGCCGAGCAGCCCCTCGTCGGAACGGGGGCGGACGCCGTACTCCTGCAGCGAGTCATCGCTCAGCGAGTCGATGATCTCGATGAGCCAGAGCAGGGCTACGAATCCGACGGAGGAGAGCGCGGCGATCTGCCAGCGCGGGCGAGCACCGGTTCGGGCCGACGTCATGCCGACAACTGTGCCACCACCTCGGCGACGCGATGCACCTGCGCGACGTCCGAGCCGGTCGGGATGAGCTGCACCTCGTCGGTGCCGATCGCCTCGAACCGCGCCAGCACCTCACGAAGCTCGGCCTCGGTGCCGGCGAACCCGGTGGTCGGCGCCATCGCGTCGACGAACTCGGCCGGGATCCAGTTCATGTAGTGCCGCAGGTGGCGGTGCACCTGCGCGCGGGCTGACCCGTCGCCGTCGTCGAGCGCGAACCAGAACGACGTGGTCAGCTGCGGGGCCGGCTTGCC
>JBAUWM010000060.1:0-6376 GCA_049583775.1 Nocardioides sp. | reverse complement strand
GTGCCGGTGGCTCGCACCGCCTCGATCGCGGGCCGCATCTGCTCGACGTCGTTCAAGGCGTCAAAGATCCGGAAGATGTCGAGGCCGGTGTCTGCCGCCTCCTGCACGAACGCCTCGGTCACCTCGGTGGGGTACGGCGTGTAGCCCACGGTGTTGCGGCCCCGCAGCAGCATCTGCAGACAGATGTTGGGCACGGCCTGCCGCAACGCGGCCAGACGGTCCCACGGGTCTTCGGAGAGAAAGCGCAGGGCGACGTCGTAGGTGGCGCCACCCCACGCCTCGAGCGACCACAGCTCGGGCGTCGTCCGAGCGACGTGGCCGGCCACCCCCAGCAGGTCACGGGTGCGCACCCGGGTAGCCAGCAATGACTGGTGGGCGTCCCGGAACGTCGTGTCGGTGACCGCGACGTTCGTCTGCGCACGCAACCGTCGGGCGAACTCCTCGGGCCCGACCTCGAGCAACAGTTGACGGGTGCCATTGGGGGCCGGCACCTCGAGGTTGACGTCGGGAAGCTTGGTGGCCGGGTCGACGCTCACCGGCGCCTCGCCGTACGGCTGGTTGACGGTCAC
This sequence comes from Nocardioides sp., assembly GCA_049583775.1. GTDB lineage: Bacteria > Actinomycetota > Actinomycetes > Propionibacteriales > Nocardioidaceae > Nocardioides. The sequence continues at coordinate 5,807 of JBAUWM010000060.1, read as the reverse complement.
GTCGGCCAAGAACGTGAGCAGCTTGGTGCCGCGGTCGCCCATGCCGCGGGCCTGCAGCAGCTGCGGGTGCGTCTCGATGAACGACGTGGTGACTCGCCCAGCGGCGAAGTCGGGGTCGTCCAGCACGGCCTGCAAGAACGGGATGTTCGTCGACACACCTCGGATGCGGAACTCGGCCACCGCGCGACGGGCCTTCTCGACCGCCTTCTCGAACGTGCGGCCACGGCACGTGAGCTTGGCCAGCATCGAGTCGAAGTGCGCCGACACCTCGGCGCCGGTGTAGACCGTGCCGCCGTCGAGTCGAACCCCGCCACCGCCGGGGGAGCGATACGTCGTGATCACGCCGGTGTCAGGACGGAAGTTGTTGGCTGGGTCTTCGGTGGTGATCCGGCACTGCAGCGCCGAGCCGCGCAGCACGATGCCCTCTTGCGAGAGGCCGAGGTCAGCGAGGGTCTCGCCCGCCGCGATCCGCATCTGGGAGGCCACGAGGTCGACGTCGGTGACCTCTTCGGTGACCGTGTGCTCCACCTGGATACGCGGGTTCATCTCGATGAACACGTAGTTGCCGTCGGGGTCGAGCAAGAACTCGACGGTGCCCGCGTTGCGGTAACCGATCTCCTTGGCGAACCGGACGGCGTCGGCGCACATGCGGTCGCGCAGCTCGGGGTCGAGGTTCGGAGCAGGGGCGATCTCCACCACCTTCTGGTGCCGGCGCTGCACCGAGCAGTCGCGCTCGTAGAGGTGGATGACGTTGCCCTGGCCGTCGGCCAGGATCTGCACCTCGATGTGCCGCGGCTCCACCACCGCCTGCTCGATGAATACCGTGGGGTCGCCGAAGGCGCCCTCGCCTTCGCGCATGCAGACCTCGATTGCGTCGCGGAGGTCCTTCGGGTCGTCGACCCGACGCATGCCCCTGCCGCCGCCGCCAGCGACTGCCTTGACGAACAGCGGAGCCGGAAGGTTCGTGGCAGCCTCGACCAGCGCATCGACGTCGGTCGAGGGCTCGACGCTAGCCAGCACCGGCACGCCGGCCGCCTTGGCTGCCGCGATAGCGCGGGCCTTGTTGCCGGTGAGTTCGAGTACCTCGGACGTCGGACCGATGAACGTGATGCCAGCGTTGGCGCATGCCTCGGCGAGCGCAGGGTTCTCCGAGAGGAAGCCGTAGCCGGGATAGATAGCATCCGCGCCGGCTCGCACGGCCACGGCGACGATGGCGTCGGCGTCCAGGTAGGCCCGCACCGGGTGACCGCGCTCGCCGATCTCGTAGGCCTCGTCAGCCTTGAGCCGGTGCTCTGACCAGCGATCCTCGTGCGGGAACACCGCCACCGTGCGCGCCCCGACCTCGTAGGCCGCCCGGAACGCTCGGATCGCGATCTCACCTCGGTTGGCCACCAGCACCTTGGAGAACATGCGGGCCAACTTAGTGGCGCTTGCGTTTCACTCGTGTTGCCGGTCTCATCCAGATCAGACCGAGATGAACTGCGACGCCAGTCCCGGCAGGGCCGCCTCGGCCAGTTGCAACGAGTCAGCCACGGGTACGTCGAGCAGGGTGACCGCGCCGCCGCCGGCTGCCGTGGTGGCCGTCAGCGCGGTGAGACCGACGCGGCGCTGGAACCACGTGGCCCGCCACGTCCAGCCGATCACGTGCTCGGCCGCCAGGATCTCGCGCCGTCGCGTCAGGCTTCCTGATCGGGCCACGACGTGCTGCTCGATCAGGGCGCTCCCGAGCCCGGCCGTGCGGTCGGCGGCGATGACTGACATGGCGAACACCATGACGACGGCGAGCACAGTCGGCCACCACACGCCGTCGAGGAAGCTCACCGCCACCAGCACGACTGCCAGCGCCAGAGTGGGCACCAGGGCGCGCGACCAGCGTCGTCGACGCGCGGCAGGGCCGTGTGATCGCAGCGGGTCGAGCACTGGTGCAGAGGTGCCGAGCACGACGCCGGCGACACGGAGCGTGATGTCGGCGTCCGACGGAGGAACCAACATCGCGCTGGATCTGTCGCTGGTGCTCACCCCGGTCACGATCGCGGTCAACGACCGTCCGCGCGCCGCGCGGAGCGCGAGCGGCTCACCGAGCATCACGCCAGCCAGCCGGTCCTCGTCGAGGCTCGTCTCGCGCGTGGTGAGCAGCCCGCGACGGACGTGCCAGGCGCCGGCCACCCGGGTGAGGCGGTAGTCGCCGTTGGTGATCACGTAGGCGAGGGCCGAGACCATGGCGATGGCGACCAGAACCACGACACCGAGACCAGCGATGGCGAGGCCAGAAGCGACGGGGAGGTTCCACTCGTCGGGGTCGAGGTCTTCCCAGAAGCCGATGCTGTTGAGCACCTGTGCCAGACCGCCGATGCCGGCTACCGCCACGACCAGCGCGGCGCCGGAGAGCGGGGCGAACCGGACCCAGGCAGGGTCGAACGCTGCCACCAGTTGCTCAGGATTGGCCCGAGGCTCGGCCTCGTCCATGGGGCCGGACTCGGCAGCCACGAGCCTCAGCAGGTCACCCCGCAGCGCCTCTGCACGGGCGCGAGGCAGACCGTCGAGCTCGAGGCTGTCGTCGTCCGATGTGGCCAGGCCCGTGCCGATTCGCACCTTGGTCAGACCGAGCACCCGGTGGATCGGGGTGGCGGTGAGGTCGACGGTGCGCACCCGGTCGATCGGCGTCGACGTGACGTGCTTCTCGAGGAGCCCGCGACGCAGCTCGACGCGCCCCCCGCTGATCCGGAAGCGAGTGGTGAGGTAGCGCAGCACGCCCAGAACGATCGGCACCGCCACGCCGAGGTAGTGCCACGGCTGGCTGCCGTCGGACGCCGTCCCAGCCAGCGCCAGGCCGATCAGGACCGGCAGGAAGCGCAGCACCTCCTTGATGGGGTGCACGAGCAACATCCGCGAGTCCAAGCGTTGCCACTCGTGAGCGGGATGGGCCATGGGCGAAGTATTGCCCGCGCCCTCAATTGCGGCGAAGGACCAGTCGGTAGACGTGCCGGCCGCCCGGTTCGGTGGTGAGCGTCAGGGCGCCGGCTCGTACTGGGACCGTGCCTGCCCTGCGCCCGTCCTGACGAACGACCACGCTGCCCCGCGGCCACCCGCCGAGGGTGAGCCGAGTGCGGCCGTCACCAGTGACCGTCACGAGTACTGGTCGACCGAGGTCGAGCCCGGCGCGACGCAGATCAACCGTGGCCGTCCGCAGATTGTCGAGCGTGACGTCGAGGCGGTTGCGCTGGCTAGCCGCGGGCAGGGGCCCGTGGCCGAATGCTCGCCCTTCTGTCTGCCAGGTCTGAGCTCGAATCAGCGTCGGACGGGGGCCGCAGAAGTCGGCGCCGGTCGCGACGTTCTGCCCTACCTCGGCGATGTCTGAACGGACGACGAGAGGGCGACGAGCGTTCGACGTCGCATCGATCGCTCCGCTCTTGGCCCGATCGCGCTGCACCAAGCCGCTCGCCCAGTACGCACCGCTGGGCTGGCGCCCTATTGCCACGAGCTCAGGATCGACGGCGGGCACCCGGAACCGGACGCGAGCCGGGTTGCGGACCCGGTCGCGCGAGACCAGGTCGGTCAGGAAGCACGCACCCTCGGCGACCGCTCCGTTGTGTGATCCCGTGTGGATCAGCACGGTGCGGTAGTCGACGGTGCCAGCGGCATCGAGCGCATCGGCGCTACTGCGCCACACGTCGTAGGGAACCAGGGGATCGGCTGCGCCATTGGAGGCCCGCAACGGCACGTTGGTCAGGTTCTCGAGTGGTGTTGCTCGCGGACCGCTGCTGGTGTTGGCGCCGCCCACGATCGAGTAACCACCGCTGAAGAGGTCGGGGTAGCGGCTGAGCATGTGGAAGGTGCCGTAGCCGCCGCTGGAGATGCCGGACACCACGATGCGGTCGGGGTCCAGGCGCAGCTGGGGCCGGGCGAGCGCGTCGGCGATCGAATCGAGGGCGTCCGCGTCGGCGAGCGGGGTCGCCCACGTGGCCGTTCGCCCGTTCGGGAAGATCGTGATCGCCTTCAGGTCGGCGAACGGCTGGATGCCAGCAGGGTCGACGGGGTTGTTGAAGTAGACGACGTTGACGTTCTGGTACTGGTTGGAGCCATGCAGAAACACCAGGAGTGGCCGACGCCGCGGCAGCGACCGGGGAATCCAGACGCCGTAGGGCTGGTAGGTGCTCGAGAACACGCGAGGCGTCACCTGGCGGCCCTCGGGCACAGCCACGCGTGAGTGGTACAGGAAGGCGTTGAAGCCGGTGCGGACAGGCGGCTCGACACTGCGTGCCGTGCCCAGACGCACGGTGCCGACGGCCCGAGCTGCCGGGAGGCGCCCGGCGAGCACGTCGGCCTGGTCCCAGTCCTGGAACGGTTGGTAGTTGTCCTGCGGCAGCTGCTGGGGAACCGACAGAGCACCGATGTCGGTGGGGTCCTCGGCCCGCAAGTAGGCGATGTCCTGGATAGGGACCGAGCCGTCGAGCCACGAGCCGCTGGTCATGCGGCCGACGACGCCCACGACGTTCCAGGTGGCGCGGCCGGGCCGGACGTCGGCGACCGTCGTTCGCAGCACGTTGCGCTGCCGGTCGACGTCGATGCCCAGGTTCCTATCGCGCTCCCACTCGCCTCCGCGCCAACGCCACGACGTGCCTCGGCCATCGGTGCCCAACGTCACGAGCCGCTCGAGGCCGAGCGGGTCGGTGTTGGCCCACTGTCCTCCCGGCAGTGAGGGAGCGCCCGACGAAGCGCGGCGGTCATCGTCGATGCCAATACCGACGAGCGCGTCGTGGTCGGGCACCACCGTGCGCAGCAGGGCCGCTATCTCGAGCGATCCGTCATCGCCGGTGCCCACCTGCACTTGCACGAGATCGGCGGTACCGATCGGGTGCGGGGCACCGGGGTAGGGCTCGTCGCCGCCGGGCAGCACGTCGGTGTTGGGCCCGCGGTCGTCGTACACGTAGTCGGTGAACACGGCCGTGCCGGTTACATACGACTCCTCGCCCGAGACGAGGCTGCCGAGCTCGGGGTCGCCCGGGTTCGCCGACAAGATTGGCCTCGCTGCGGGTGCCGCTGCGGCCCCCGCGACCGCTGGTGTGGCCGGAGACCCGAGGGCCGAGGCGAGGAGGATGAGCGAGCCGGACACCGCGAGACCGCGAACGAATGTCATGTCTGACGTAACGAGCGTCACACCACCGGAGTTACGTGATTCAGGTGGCGTCGCCCGCGACGGCGTCTGCCTGATGCGTCAGGTCGTCGACCAAGCTCCGCGCCACGTCACGATCGAGCCCATCGATGCTCAGCGCACCGGCCGCCGATGCCGTGGTGACGGTGACGCTGGCTAGACCGAACAGTCGGGCGATCGGCCCCTCCACGTAGTCGACGGTCTGGATCCGGCTCATCGGAGCGATCCGCCGCTCGATCGCCCACCACCCGGTTTGGGTGTAGACCGCCGTGGCGGTCGCCTCCCACCGGTGCACGGCATAGCGCCAGCGCGGCACCACGGCCGCCCACGCCAGTGACCCAACGACGATCGGGACGACGAGCCACCAGGGCAACGACTCCCACACGAGGATCGCCGCGATCGCGACCACGCTCGACACCGCGCCCTCGGCCAACGCCCCGACCTGCCACATCGTGCGGGCACGCGGGCTGACCTGGTGCGCCGGCTCGCGGAGCTGCGGAGATGGCTGGTTCACGACTCGAGACTACGGATGTCTAGATCGGTCTCGTCGTCCACAGGCGTGGCGGCCCGGGTGCGCAACCAGCCGAGTCCGGGTAATTTCGAGGGACACATCGTTTCTCGGAAGGCACCACTCGATGCGTAGACACCTTGCACT
>JBAUWM010000059.1:0-5693 GCA_049583775.1 Nocardioides sp. | reverse complement strand
ACGCGAGCCGAGAGCGCGCGGGAGGCGGTCGACGTCCAGCACGATCCGCACACGGGAGCGGCCGATCCGCTCCGCCCAGAAGCGAGCCGCGGCCAGCACGTCGACCCGCGGAGGCATCGGCCGCGACGTCGACGTGCCCAGCCAGTCGTGCCACCCTGAGCCACCCTCGTCGAAGGCTCGTGCAGTGAAGGCGTGCACCACCATCGTCTCGACATCGGCACCCAGCACGTAGACCGGTGCCCGGCGACCGCCCGGCGGCCGCCCCCGGCTGATGAGCTCGGCTCGGATCGGGTCGGCCAGCCACGGGTCGCCGACGAGGCGATACGGGCGAGCCCACGGACGTCGCCCACCGATGGGCGGCGCGGGGGCACCGAGCGCCACGACGTCCTCGGCGAGCAGCATCGTGGCCACCCGCACGAGCTCGGAATCCGGAAGGTCGACCGGGTCGATCGGTCGCGGCCCCCACTGCGGCGGCTCGACTGCGCCGACGAGCTCGAGGTCGGGGGTGCCGCGCCCGGGGGCGCTCGCGGTGAGCACGCGCTCGACCAGCACGGCACCGGGTCGGCCGGCCACGTTGAGGCGCCGGAGCAGCTCGAGCTGCTGGGCTCCGGGTAGGTAGCGGTCGGAGCGGTCACCGTCGGAGCCCGTGGTGAGCCACTGGTGCCACGGGGTCGTCGAGCCAGCTCGGAGGGCGGCGACCCAACCCCACGCTCGCGCCTCACCGGTGGTGGCGCCCGGGCTGGCGTGAGCCATCACTCGTCCCGGCGGTCGCGCACTCGCGAGCGCACCTTGGCCACGAACTTCACGTCGGGATCATCGCGGCGGGTGGCCTCCACCGTCATCGCGGCCAGAGCGTCGAGGGCGGCGCGCAGCTGGGGCTTGGCGCCGATCTTGTCGGGACTCTTGTAGACCTCGTCGGGGTCGCGCGGCACCGGGCGCAGCTCGTCGACGTCGCCGACGAGGTGGAAGCCGCTGGCCATCAGGTACTCGATCCACCGCTCCGACTCGCCCTCGGCCCACGGCTGCAGTCGCGGGGGCAGCGTCAGCGGCGGACTCTGCCGCTGCACCAGCCGATCCTCGACGAGCATCTTGCGCACCAGCTCGTCGAACCTGGTCTCTCGTCGGGTAGCGGGGTCCATCCGCCGGTTGAGGCGGCGCAGCATCGCGGCCTCGGCCACGCCCAACGAGGCGTTCGTGTTCTCGCTGTCGCGCGGGGCCCACTCCGAGTCGATGCCGAAGACGGTGCAGAAACGCTGCCACAGCTCGGGCCCGGAGGTCTGCGGCACCGTGACCACGTGGACCCGCTCGGGCGGCAAACCCTCGCCCCAGGTGTCCAGCACGCCCGGCAGGTCGAACGCCCGGGCAAACCACGGGCGACGCTTGGTGGTGCGGTTGAGGAATCGGCGGTAGCTCCACTTGCGGCCCTGCTTGATGCTCTCCTGCCAGGCTGCGGGCAGCTGACGTGCCATGTCGCGGGCGGAGTACACGACGTGCAGCTCGCTGTCGGCAAAGGCCTCGCGCACTCGCGCCACCTGCGCCGAGGTGGCCGGAGCCAGGATCTCGTGGCTGATGATCACGGTGCCGGACAGCCGGCGCACCTTGCGCACCAGGGCGTCCCAGCTGCCCTCGGCGTGCCCGGGTGGACCGCCCCAGTCCTGCTCGAGCAGATCGAGCGCCGCACGAAACTGGCTCAACGCCGGGCTCGTGACGGCGTTGCGCGACGGGAAGTGGACGCCCTGCTGGGCCAACGTCTTCGCGTTGAGCGCCAACCGGTCTTGGAGATAGGTGGTGCCGGTCTTGGGTGCACCGATGTGCAGGTAGACGCGGCGGCTCACGCGGGTGATTGTGCCAGCGCCCGCACCACAGCCGAGGGACTGGGACGCCCGAGGTGTCCGGCCATCCACACGCTCGTCGCCACGACGGCCTCGAGATCAACCCCGTGCTCGATGCCGAGCCCGTTCAGCAGCCACACGAGGTCCTCGGTCGCGAGGTTGCCGGTAGCGCTCTTGGCATATGGACAGCCGCCCAGCCCACCGGCGCTGGCGTCGAACGTGGCGACGCCGGCGCGCAGTCCCGCCTGCACGTTCGACAGCGCCTGACCGTAGGTGTCGTGGAAGTGCAGGGCGAGCTGATCGGTGGTCATGCCGGCATCCACAAAGGCCTTCACGACGGCGCCCACCTGGCCTGCGGTGCCGACCCCGATCGTGTCGCCCAGGCTCAACTGACTCGCGCCGAGGTCGAAGAGGCGGCGCCCGACCGCGACCACCTGGTCGATCGGCACGTCGCCCTCCCACGGGTCGCCGAAGCACATCGACACGTAGGCCCGGACGTCGAGGCCCGCCGCTCGGGCCCGCTGCACCGTCGGCTCGAACATCGCGAACTGCTCGTCGAGGCTGCGGTTGAGGTTCTTCTGCGCGAACGTCTCGGTGGCCGACCCGAAGATCGCGACGTGCCGCAGCCCGAGCTCGAGTGCGCGGTCGAGGCCCCGCTCGTTCGGAACCAAGACTGGGAGGTTCCGACCTGCATCGCCGAGCATCTCCATCAGCTCAGCGGCGTCGGCGAGCTGAGGCACCCACGTCGGGTGCACGAACGACGTGGCCTCGACGACCGGCAGCCCGGCGTCGACCAGTCGCCGCACGAACTCGGCCTTCACCTCGGTGGGCACCATGGCCTGCTCGTTCTGCAGTCCGTCGCGGGGCCCCACCTCGTAGATGGTGACCTGGGTCGGCAACCCCGGTTCGGGCACCACCGTCGGCGCTAGCATCGGGGCCTCGCAGAGCGTGACGTGAGGAGCTGGCCGCGGTGCTGCTCGTAGGTGCCTCGGCGCTGATCGCGGCCTCGTGACGTCACGACGCTGCCTCGACCACGAAGAGCCGCGCCCCGAGCGCGACCGTGGCACCGGTCGCGGCGCCGACCTCGGTCACGGTGCCGGCGAACGGCGCCCGCAAGGCGTGCTCCATCTTCATGGCCTCCATCAGTCCGAGCACGTCGCCCTCGCCCACGGTGTCGCCCACGGCAACCCGCACGTCGAGCATGGTGCCCGGCATCGGTGAGGTGAGCGTGCCGTCGCCTGCCTCGACGGCGCCGGCGAGGCGGTCGGGCTTGGTGAACAGGAACCGCTGCCCCCGGAGCACGACGTCGACGAAGCCCGGCTGGGCGTTCACCACGGCGTCGACCGTGCGGCCGTCGACCACGAGTCGCACCGCATGGTTGGCGGCGCTGACCTGAGTGACCTTCACGCCGTCAACGGTTCCCGCGGCGCGGTCGACCACGACCGGGCGGTCGAGCTCGACGATCGTCGGGGCCGGCGTGCCGCCCATCCGCCAGCCGTCGGCGGCGAACGGGTGCGCGTCGTCGGAGGCGGTGAGCATGGCTGAAACCCAGGCGGCGACGAGACGAGGCAGGTTGTCATCGGGCTCAGGAAGCTCGGCGCTGTCGAGCCACGCGGTGTCGATCGTGCCGTCGCGGAACTCCTCGCTCGCGGTCAGCCAGCGCAAGAACCCGACGTTCGTGGTGAGCCCCAGAACGGCGGTGCGATCGAGCGCGTCGATGAGGGCGAGCCGAGCGGCCTCGCGGGTGGGCCCCTGGGCAATCACCTTGCCCAGCATCGGGTCGAACGAGGTCGACACGACCTGGTTGCTCCCCAAGGCGTGGTCGACCCGGACTCCGGCTGATTCGGGCCAGCGCACGATCGAGGCGCGGCCGGCCTGGGGAAGAAAGCCGGCGTAGGGATCCTCGGCGTACACCCGCGCTTCGATGGCGTGCCCGACCGGGCCGCTGCCGCCGTCCTCGAGGGTGAGCTGCTCGCCGTCGGCGATCCACAGCTGGTGGGCCACCAGGTCGACGCCGCCGCACACGATCTCGGTGACCGGGTGCTCCACCTGGAGCCGGGTGTTCATCTCCAGGAAGTAGAAGTCGCCCGACTCGGTGTCGAGCAAGAACTCGACGGTGCCGGCGTTGACGTAGTTCACCGCGCGAGCCAGGTCGACGGCGGCCTGATGCATGCGGTGGCGCACGTGTGGGTCGAGCCCGGGCGCCGGCGCCTCCTCAATCACCTTCTGATGCCGGCGCTGGGCAGAGCAGTCGCGGGTGCCGAGGTGGATGACCGTGCCGTGCTGGTCGGCGAGCACCTGCACCTCGATGTGGCGGCCGTGCTCGACGTACTTCTCGATCAGCATCGTGTCGTCGCCGAAGGCGTTCAGCGCTTCGCGCTTGGCTGCAGCGGTGGCCTCGGCGAGGTCGCCCTGCTTCCGCACAATCCGCATGCCCTTGCCCCCGCCACCAGCGGCCGCCTTGACCAAGACCGGTCCGGTCCAGTTCTTGGCGGCATCGTCACCCTGCGGCACGACGGGAACTCCGGCCGCGATGGCGATCTCGCGGGCGGCGTCCTTGCGACCCATCTGCTCCATGACGGCCGCGCTCGGCCCGACCAACGTGATGCCCGCTGCTTCAAGCGCCGCAGCGAAGGCGGCTCGTTCGGACAGGAACCCGTAGCCGGGGTGCACGGCGTCGGCGTCGGTCGATCGCGCGGCCGCGACGATCGCCTCGATGTCGAGGTAGCTCGGCACCTGAATCGCCTCGTCGGCGGCGTGCACGTGCGGAGCGTCGGCGTCGAGGTCGGTGAACACGGCGACCGTGCGGATGCCGAGGCGAGATGCCGTGCGGAAGACGCGGAGGGCGATTTCGCCACGGTTGGCGACTAAGAGCGTGTGCACGAGGTCTCCATCTGACTCAGCGGGTCTCGACGCTCGGGTCGATCACTCGACCTGATGGCGCTCACGCGCCGCACTCGTTCGTGGTGCGTCACTGCGCCATCACATCCGGAAGATTCCGTAGTTGGGCTTCGGCAGGGGGGCGTGCGCCGCGGCCGCGAGGCCCATGCCGAGCACCCGTCGGGTGTCGACGGGGTCGATGACGCCGTCGTCCCAGAGTCGGGCGGTGGAGTAGTAGGGCGAGCCTTGGACCTCGTACTGGTCCCGGATCGGGGCCTTGAAGGCCTCGGTCTCCTCGTCGGTGGTCAGCTTGGGATTGACCGAGGCCAGCACCGAGGCGGCCTGCTCGCCACCCATCACCGAGATTCGCGCGTTGGGCCACATCCACAAGAACCGCGGGTCGTAGGCGCGGCCGCACATGCCGTAGTTGCCGGCGCCGAACGAGCCGCCGATCACCACCGTGAACTTCGGCACCACCGAGCACGCAACAGCGGTGACCAGCTTGGCGCCGTCGCGGGCGATGCCCTTGTTCTCGTACTCGCGACCCACCATGAAGCCGGAGATGTTCTGCAGGAACACCAGCGGGATGCCGCGCTGGTTGCACAGCTCGATGAAGTGCGCGCCCTTGAGCGCCGACTCGCTGAACAGGATTCCGTTGTTGGCCACGATGCCCACCGGATGCCCCCAGATGTGGGCGAACCCGGTCACCAGCGTCTCGGCGTAGAGCTGCTTGAACTCGTGGAACCTGCTGCCGTCGACGACCCGGCGGATCACCTCGCGCACGTCGTAGGGCGTGCGGGTGTCGGCAGGCACGACGTCGTAGAGCGTGGCCGGGTCTTCGAGCGGTTCCTCGGGTTCGCGCACCTCCCACGGCGCGGCGGGCGCGGCCGGCAGGGTGTCGACGATGCCGCGGACGATGGCCAACGCGTGCGCGTCGTCGTCGGCCAGGTGATCGACCACCCCGCTGGTGCGCGCGTGCAC
>JBAUWM010000058.1:0-1580 GCA_049583775.1 Nocardioides sp. | reverse complement strand
CGACCGCCGGTGTGCTCAGCGAGGCCTGGAGCTCGGCGTTCTCGATGCGTGCGGCCACGAGCTCGTCGGCGAGCTGCTCGGCGATCTCCTCGGCCTCCACCAACCTCGCCGCGAGCTCGTCGCGCTCGTGGCGGAGGGCGGCCAGCTCGGCCGCTTCGGTCACAGGGTCGGTCGCCACTGCCGCAATGCCCGGGTGAACTCGAGCGGGTCGACGTTGCGCGGCCCGATGGACAAGGGCGACAACCCACGGCGCACCAGCCGAACTTCCCAGTCAGAGTCACCGGGGTCGCCCACCACCTCGATCTCGGTGGTGTCGCCGGCGATGTCGAACGTGTGCTCGCTGCCGCCCACCACGTAGGTGAGCTGCCCGTCGGCTGACAGTCGAACCTCGCTGGCAGTGCCAAGCCGCTGGTAGGCGAACAGAGCGGCGAGCAGCGCGACCACGGTCAGGCCGACGGCGACGGCGATGTTGTCCTCGAGCTGGCCGGTGAGGGCCACCACGGCCACCGCTGCGGCGCAGGCGATCGCGACCATGGCGCCGATCAGTCCGGCACTGCCGCGGCGGATGTACTCGTAGGGACGGTGCAGGGTGCGCCCCGAGGAGACTTCGTCCGGCGTCGGCTCCGTAGCCGGCGGCGGTTCGATTGACTCGTCGACCGGCGGGTCGGCGTCGAGATGGATGGGTTCGTCGAGCTGGGTCTGGTCGTACACGTCGACGTCCGCAGGTCCGTCCTCGGCCTCGTCGGTTGACTCCTCGTTGCCGGGCTGCTCCCCGTCGGTGTGCTTGTCGTCGGGCTGCATGTGCGCTGCCTGCCCGTCGTGGGCTCCCTCGGTGTCACCCGTGTCCTCGGGCTCGACGTGCTCTTGGGTCTCTCCCTCAGGCGTTTCGGACTGCGTCTGTGTCGGCTCGTTGGCGGGCAGGGCAAACGCGGCCGGCGTGCGGCGGGTCGCGGCTGCAGCGATCTCGGCCAGCTGCAGGCTCAGCACCACCGCCTCTTCCTCTGCTTCGTCGCGCGAGCGCGAGAGCTCCACAGTCACTCGCTCGAGCTCGGCCACGCGCTCCTGCAGCTCGCTTACGGTGGCCAGAGCGGCGTCTGCCTCCTCCCGGGCCTCAGCCGCCATGGCTGCGGTCTCGGCAGCGGCCGACTCAGCCTCCACGGCCATCTCCCGCTGACGGCGCTCCGACTCCTCAGCGGCGGCGCGGGCCGATTCCGCCTCTGCGGCGTTCCGCTCGCTCTCCGCAGCCCGAGCCTCGGCCTCCCGTTGGGCGTCCATCGCGGCGCGCGCCATTTCGGCCTGCTCAGCGGCAACTGTGTCGGCCACGATGGCGCGGGCTTCGGCCGCCGAGACCGCCCGATTGGCTCGGCGCAGCGCCTCGTGCTGAGCGCGCGCGGCCACGACCGCGTCGTTCAGCTCGCGCGCTGTCTGCGACATGGGGATGTCGCCGAACTCGTCCTCGACGTCGTCCAGCGGCAGGCTCGCGGCCACCTCGGGGCTCGTGTAGTGCGCCACCCGCGACACGATCTCGTCGATGACTGCGGGCTCGGCCGGAGGCACAACAGGTTCACCCGGCTCTGATG
>JBAUWM010000057.1:0-23431 GCA_049583775.1 Nocardioides sp. | reverse complement strand
CCATCCTCACACCCGAGGGGCGCGACCGCTGATGACCCGTCCCTATCATTCCCCGGGTGAGATCCGCCCAGTGGAGCAGCCTCGGTGAGCAGGCCGAGGTCTGGCCTGGGCGGATGGAGCCGCTGGGCGCCACGTGGCGGACCGAGGCCACCAACTTCGCCGTCTTCGCGCCGCGTGCCACCGACTGCTGGGTGTGCCTCATCGACGACGAAGGCACCGAGACTCAGCACCGTCTCAGCGAGCAGACGCTCGGCATCTGGCACGGCGCCCTCCCGGGCATCGCGCCCGGAACCCGCTACGGCTTCCGGCTCGACGGCCCGTGGGAACCCGACAGTGGCGCGCGGTTCAACCCACGGAAGCTGTTGCTCGACCCCTACGCGCGTGCCGTCAGTGGCGGGCTGCAAAGCAACCCAGCGATCTACGGCTACGACTTCGACGACCGCGAGCAGCCAAGCCTGCTCGACTCGGCGCCGTATGTGCCTCTCGGAGTCGTCGTGGGTCCCGACGATTTCGACTGGGGCAACGACACACCATCGCGGCAGCGCTGGCGCGACACCGTCATCTACGAGCTGCACGTCAAGGGGATGACGGCCCTGCACGACCGGGTGCCGGCTGAGCTGCGCGGCACCTATGCCGGCCTCGCGACGCCGGCGGTCGTCGACTACCTGCGCGACCTCGGCATCACTGCGGTCGAGCTGCTGCCCGTGCACCAGCACGTGCCCGAGCCGACCGTGAGTGACCGCGGGCTCACGAACTATTGGGGTTACAACACGATCGCCTACCTGGCGCCGCACCACGCCTACGCCGCAACGGGCGACCGGGGTGAGCAGGTCACTGAGTTCAAGGCCATGGTGAAGGCGTTCCACGACGCCGGCATCGAAGTCTTCCTGGACGTCGTCTACAACCACACGGCGGAGGGCGGCCCCCTCGGCCCGACGCTCTCGATGCGCGGGCTGGACGACCGCGGGTTCTACACCCGCGTCGACCCAGAGGACCCCGACTCCGACGTCTACTGGGATGCCACCGGCTGTGGCAACACGGTCGATGCCGACAACCCGTTCGCGCTGCGCCTGATCCTCGACTCGCTGCGCTACTGGGTCACCGAGATGCACGTCGACGGTTTCCGCTTCGACCTGCTGTCGGCGCTGACCCGCGTCGACCACGAGATCGACATGCGCTGCCACCTCATGACCGCGATCGGCCAAGACCCGATTCTGCGCGGCGTGAAGCTGATCGCCGAGCCCTGGGATGCCACGATGGACGGCTACCTCGTGGGCAACTGTCCGCCTCCCTGGGTGGAGTGGAACGACCAGTTCCGCGATGAACTACGCGACTTCTGGCGCGGCCACTCCAGCGGCATCCGCACGGTTGCCACCCGGCTCGCCGGCTCCTCCGACCTCTATGCCGACGATGGCCGCTCACCGTATGCCTCGGTCAACTTCGTGACCGCCCACGACGGGTTCACCGTGCGCGATCTCGTCAGCTACGACCGCAAGCACAACGAGGCCAACGGCGAGGACAACCGCGATGGCACTGACAACAACCGCTCGGACAACCACGGTGTCGAGGGAGAGACCGACGACGCCGACATCATCGCTCGCAGGCGTCGCACCGCGGCGAATGTGATGGCCACGCTGTGCCTCGCCAACGGCGTTCCGATGATCACCGCGGGTGATGAACGAGGCCGCACCCAGCTCGGCAACAACAACGCGTACTGCCAGGACAACGAGATCTCGTGGATCGACTGGCGAGCCGACGGCGAACCGGGCGCGTGGCTCGACGTGTACGAGACCACCCGCGCGGCCCTCGCTCTGCGACGCGCCCACCCGGCCCTTCGCCAGCGGCACTGGTTCGAGGGCTCCCCCACGATCGCCGACGGCCCCAAGGACCTGACGTGGCTGCACCCCTCGGGCCGAGAGATGACCGAGGACGACTGGCACGACTCCAGCCTGTCGACGGTGGCGATGTGGGTGCTCGGCAACCCGCTGCGCTCCCCTGGCCCGCGCGGCGAGCAGCAGGTCGACTCGTCATTCGCGCTCTGGTTCAACTCCGACGCCGACCCGGTCGACGTCGTCTTGCCGGAGAACCCCTGGGTGCAGAGCGGCGAGGTCGTGCTCTCCACCGACCCCGACCTCGCGGTCGGAACGGTCGTCCACGGCGGCGACACCGTGCAGCTGTCCGGGCCGTGCGTGGTGGTGCTGCGCGAGGTCAGGCCGTAGCCACCACGCCTAGCTCGGCGATCGAGGTGAGCAGCGCGCTGCGGGGCACGACCCGCACCGTGTAGCCAAAGGCTCCGGACCGGTCGAGGGCGACCTGCCCGTCGAAACGGTGACGACCCCCTTCATAGGACTCAACCTGGCCCAGCTCGACGGTCGAGGTGTCGGCGAGCGAGTCATCAGAGAGCACCCGACCGTGGACGAGCTGCACCTGCACGTCGTGCGGGCTGAGATCGCCCAGGCACACGAACGCCCGCACGGTCAGTGCCCCGCCGACCTCGGGCGCGTCTCCCACGCCCGTGCTCTCGACGTGTTCGACCTTCACGTTCGGCCAGGCACCGCGAACCCGCTGCTTCCAGGCGGCGAGGTCGCGGGCGCCCGCATAGTCGGCGTTGAGGGCGCGGGCGTTGACTGCCGCCGGCGTGTAGAGCTGGCGCGTGTAGTCGCGCACCATCCGAGTGGCGAGCACCTTGGGTCCGAGGGACTTCAGCGTGTGGCGCAGCATCGCGACCCAGCGGGTGGGCACTCCCTCGTCGTCGAGGTCGTAGAAACGGGGTGCCACCTCAGTCTCGATGAGGTCGTAGAGCGCCGCTGCTTCGATGTCGTCGCGACGATCGGGGTCGTCCAGGCCGTCGGCCGACGGGATAGCCCAGCCGTTCTCGCCGTCAAACCACTCGTCCCACCACCCGTCGAGGATCGACAGGTTGAGCCCACCGTTGAGTGCTGCCTTCATGCCCGAGGTGCCACACGCCTCGTAGGGGCGAAGGGGGTTGTTGAGCCACACGTCGCACCCGGGGTAGAGGGGCTGCGCCATCGCGATGTCGTAGTTGGGCAGGAACACGATCCGGTGCCGCACCGCAGGGTCGTCGGCGAAGCGCACCATCTCTTGGATGAGCTTCTTGCCGCCGTCGTCGGCCGGGTGCGATTTGCCGGCGATGATGAGCTGGATGGGCCGGTCGGGGTGAAGCAGCAACCGCTTCAACCGCTCCGGGTCGCGCAACATCAAGGTCAGCCGCTTGTACGACGGCACCCGTCGGGCGAACCCGATGGTCAACACGTCGGGATCGAGCGCCGTCTCGGTCCAGGCCAGCTCGGCTGGCGCCGCGCCGCGCTTGGCCCACGACCGCGACAGTCTCTTGCGGGCGTCGATCACGAGCCGCTCGCGCAGCTTGCGCTTCACCGACCACATGTCGGCACCGGAGATCTGGTCGACGGCTGCCCAAAAGGCGTCAGTGTCGTCGGATTCGTCGTCGGCGCCGTGCGTTGCTGCTAGTTCGAAGATCTCGCGAGCCACCCAGGTGGGCGCGTGAACGCCGTTGGTGATCGACCCGATCGGCACCTCGGCCTCATCGAACGCCGACCAGAGTCCGTTGAACATTCCCCGGCTGACCTCACCGTGAAGCTGCGAGACGCCGTTGGCGCGCTGAGCCAGACGGAAGCCCATGACCGCCATGTTGAAGACCGCGGGATCACCAGCCTCGTAGTCCTCGCTGCCCAGCGCAAGGATCCGCTCGACAGGCACACCCGGCGTGGCGCCGCCGTCTCCGAAGTACTGCTCAACCAGGGTCCGCGGAAAGCGGTCAATGCCGGCCGGCACCGGTGTGTGCGTGGTGAACACGGTCGAGGCTCGGCCGACTTCCAACGCCGTCTCGAAGTCGAGCCTCGGCCCGCCCTCAGCGGTGGTGAGCTCGCGGATCCGTTCGATGCCGAGGAAGCCGGCGTGCCCCTCGTTGGTGTGGAACACCTCGGGCTCGGGCGCCCCGGTGATCCGCGAGAAGGCACGCAGGGCACGAACACCACCGACGCCGAGCAGCAGCTCTTGTCGAAGACGGTGCTCGGTGGTGCCGCCGTAGAGCCGGTCGGTCACGTCGATGTAGTGCTCGGGGTTGCCCTCGACGTCGGTGTCGAGCATCAGCAGCGGTACCCGACCGACACTGGCCACCCAGATGCGAGCCACGAGGTCCGGCCCGCCCGGCATCGCGATGGTGATCGTGGCTCCCGAACCGTCTGCCTCGCGCAACAGCGATATCGGCAGTTCGTCGGGGTCGAGCACGGGGTAGGTCTCTTGCTGCCAACCCTCCGCGTCGAGCGACTGCTTGAAGTACCCGTGTCGGTAGAGCAGGCCAACCCCGACGATCGGCACGCCGAGGTCGCTGGCGCTCTTCAAGTGGTCTCCGGCCAAGATGCCGAGCCCGCCCGAGTACTGCGGCAGCACCGCGGTGATGCCGAACTCAGGAGAGAAGTAGGCGATGGCGCTGGGCCCGTCGCCGCCGCGCCGCTGGTACCAGCGGTCGTGGGTCAGGTAGCGCTCGAGGTCAGCCCGGGCGCTCCCGAGCCGTTCTCGGAAGGGGCCGTCGGCTGCCAGTTGGTCGAAACGTTCGCGCGCGACCGCGCCGAGCAGCTGAACGGGATCGTGGCCACACGTCTCCCACAGCTCAGCGTCCACTTCGGCAAAGACATCTTGGGTCGGTGGGTGCCACGACCAGCGCAGGTTGCCAGCGAGTTCGGCGAGCGCCGCTAGCTCGGCGGGCAGGACGGGACGGACGGTGAAACGTCGGAAGGCGCGCACCGGGCGACGGTAGCGCCGATCTCTGGATCGATCCAATAGTCGTGAGCCAGGAGGATCTTGAGCCATAACGTCGAAGCAAGTCCCCCGTTGAAATGCGTATGAACAGCAAATCTCGGGATCGCAGCCTTATCGGTATCGCCACTCTTGCCCTCATGGCCACCACCGTGGTCGCCGGGCTCACCCAGTCCTCTGCCGGAGCCGACGAGCCCACGCCTGCTCGCGGCACCGACCGCGTCGTGCTGGACGTCTCCGGCGACCTGCGCACGATCGGTGACGCGGTTGACGCCCTCGGCGACATCGACGCGCGCGGGTCGACGTTGCCGTCGTTGGCGCAGCAGCGCGCCGTAGCCGCGCTCGACGTCGTCGACGTGCGATGGAACAAGTTCGGCACGCCCGCCTCGCTCTTGCCGCGCGACGGAGTGCTGGCTCGCGCCGCCTCCAGCAACCCGGCCGTCGCCGCCCGCCGGTGGCTCTCGGACAACGCCACCGTCTTCGGTCTCACTCGCACCCAGGTCAGCGAGATGGAGCTTGTCAACGAGCAGGAGTTCGCCTACAGCCCGGCACGCGCAGTCCTCTTCCGTCAGAACCTCGGCGGACTCGTGCCGGCGCTGGGCAGCCAGGTGACCGTGGGAGTCGCCAACGGCGAGATCGCCTACGCGTCGTCGTCCATCAGCAAGACCACCCAGGCCCCGCCGCAGGCGCGGCTCACGCCCCTGCAGGGATGGCTGAGGGCGGCCGAGAACGTCGGCATCGACCTCGGCTTGGCACAGATCTCGAAGATCGCCGCAAAGGTCAGCGACGGCTGGACCCGCCTCGTCGTCCCCGGCCTGGCCCAGCAGCAACAGGTGCGCCTGCGCGGGCTCGCAATGACCGACGGTTCGGTGCGCCCGGTGCTCGAGTCGAACGTCGTCAACGTGGCCGGCGGTTTATCCATGGCCTACACCGTGCTGGTGGACGCGGTGTCCGGCGACATCTTGTTCCGGCACAGCCTCGTCGACCAGGACAGCTCGATCACCCCGTACTCGGGTTCGGTGACCACCGGCGAGTGCGGTCCTACTCACCCCTTCACGTTGCGCAACAACGCGACCCGATCGCTCGCGTTGGTCGCCAACGCCGCGAACCCCGCCAACGACATCCTCGTCAATCTTTTCGGCACCGAGGGCGAGCTGCTGGCCTCGGGCGACCTGGGTACCAGCCCTGAGGCGCTCGTCTACTCTGCGGCATCGATCCCGGCCGGCACCTATGGCGCTCAGGTGTGCCCCTTTGAGGACACCGCACAGCTGCCGCCCACGCAGTACGGCCTGATCGTGACAGCAAGCGAGTCCGGAACGCCCGGTCCGGGCGCCATTGCCGACGCACTCACTGGTGACCCGCGGTGGCGCTACTTCACCGCCAATCCCGAGCTCGACTTGCGGGCCAGCACCACGCCGAGGAACAGCGTGGTCGGCTGCTGGTTCAAGGGCTCGGGCTGCACCTCTCCTACTGGAAACTTCAAGAACGTGGCGGCGCCCGGTCCGTGGGACATCTTGGTCAACACCGGAACCTCCACCCTGACCACCACCGGCAACAACGCCAGCACGCGTGAAGCGTGGGCGAGTCCGTCGACTCCGGGGGGCCTGTTCCAGGCGCCCGTGTCTCCGACGCGCACGTACACCCCGGCGTTCACCGACGCGTGGAACAACAGCAAGTGCAACCCGGCCCAGCTGACCCCCGGCGGCAACGACATCGAGTTCTCCACGAGCAACCTGTTCGTCGCCCACAACCGGATGCACGACTTCAGCTACTACCTCGGCTTCACCGAGGACAACTACAACCTGCAGCTCGACAACATCGGGCGTGGCGGAATCGAGGGCGACCCCGAGGTCGGCAACGTGCAGGCCGGTGCGCTCTCGGGCGGATACCCGGTCTACCTGGGCCGCGACAACGCCAGCCAGATCACTCTGCAGGACGGCATCCCCGGCATCACCAACCAGTACCTGTTCCAGCCCATCGCTGGGGCGTTCTACGCCCCCTGCGTCGACGGCTCACTGGACATGGGCATCGTGGCCCACGAGTACACCCACGCCACCAGCAACCGGATGGTCGGGGGTCCAGACGAGAGCCTGATCTCTGAGCAGGGCGGCGCCATGGGCGAGGCCTGGAGCGACCAAGCCGCGGGTGAGTACGCCTTCGCTCACGGCTACTCCAACGGCGGCAACATCTGGGCCGTGGGTACTTACGCCACAGGCAATGCCAAAGCGGCCATTCGTGACTACGCGATCAATAGAAATCCGTTGAACTACTCCAACTACGGCTTCGACCTCACCGGCCCGGAGGTCCACGCCGACGGCGAGATCTGGAACGCAACCATGTGGGAGGTGCGTCAGGCGCTGGTGGAGAAGCACAACAAGAGGTTCCCGGTGAGCAACAAGGGCCTGCAGTTGCGGTGCGCGCAGGGCAACGACACCACCGGGGTCACTCCTCCCACGCAATGCCCAGGCAACCGTCGCTGGATCCAGCTCGTGTTCGACTCCTTCCTGCTCCAGCAAGGCGCCACATCGATGCTGGACGCACGCGACGCGATGCTCGCCGCCGACCAGATGCGCTTTCGTGGCGGCAACAAGGCAGCAATGTGGGACGCCTTCTCGCGGACCGGCATGGGCGCCGGAGCGTTCGTCACCGACGGTGATGACACCTCGGCCAAGGCGAGCTTCCGCTCGCCGACGTCGAAGAACACGCAGGTGACCTTTGATGCCCCGATCGGCGGCCGCATCTTCGTGGGCGACTACGAGGCTCGGGTCACGCCCGTTGCCGACACCCTGCGCAAGACCAAGCTGAAGTCGTCCACCTCCTTCACCCCCGGCAGCTACGACCTGTTGTACGTGGCACCCGGCCGCGGGTTCCACCGGTTCTCGATCACCGTGACCGGCAAGCCCAAGGAGACGGTGACCGTGCGAGCGCCGAAGAACCTGGCCGCCAAGGCGGCCGGTGCCAAGCTGCTCGGGTCAACCAAGGGCTCGCGCAACCCGGCCTTCCTGATCGACGGCACTGAGGGCACCAACTGGGCGGGCGTGACCGGCGCAAACGTCGATGAGTCCAAGCCGTTCGTGTCCGTCGACCTCGCCGGCGGGGTGCACACTGTCCGCACGGTCAACGTCAGCGCCTACCTGGTGCCGGCTCCGCCGGACCCCAACGAGCTGCCGCTCTTCCGCAACGCCGACCCCGACCCCGACTCTGGGTCGCGCTTCACCGCGCTGCGCCAGTTCGCCGTTGAGGCGTGCGTGCGCAACTGCAGCTCGGCCAAGGCCTCGTGGAAGCGCGTCTTCGTCTCGAAGGCCAACGCGTTCCCGGCCCAGCGCCCTCGCCCCGTGGCCCCGGCCCTGACCCTGCGCTCGTTCTCGATCAAGCCCACGAAGGCGGCAGCGCTGCGCCTGGTGGTCCTGGAGAACCAGTGCACAGGATTCGCGGGCTACGCCGGCGAGCAGGACAACGACCCGCTCAATGACACCGACTGCAAGACGGCGTCCGACCGCGGAACCATCGTTCACGCTGCTGAGTTCCAGGCCTACAGCTGACCCAGTGATTTTCGGGCGGGCGGGCACATGGGGAGCTCGCCCGCCCGAAACTATTCATTTGCCGATCCCGATAGGGCTCACCCCAGGGTGAGTTGCGTGGTGCTGCCCGACCAGCAAAGGTGGAACGCATGGTCGGACGCATCCCCGTCATGGACGTCATGCCGGTAGTGGACCTCGGGCGTCAACCCGCCAAGGCCACCGTCGGGGAGCCTTTCCCTGTCTCCGCGACGATCTTTCGCGAGGGTCACGACAAGCTCGGCGCCGAAGTGGTGCTCATCTCCCCGCAGGGCAAGCGACGCCCTCCGCAGCGCTTGGTGAAGCAGGAGCAGCCGGTTGACCGCTATCTGGCCTGGGTCACCCCTGACCGGCCCGGTGCCTGGCGATTCGAGGTGCATGCGTGGTCTGACCCAGTCGCCACATGGCAGCACGCCGCCGACATCAAGATCCCCGCCGGCATCGACGTCGAGCTGATGTTCACCGAGGGTGCGCTGCTGCTCGAGCGAGTGATCGCGGAACTGCCCGCCAAGACGAAGGCGGAGGCCCGGGTGCTCAGCGGAGCCCTCGAAGCCGCCCGCGACACGACACGACCGACCGAGGCGCGCCTGGCTCAACTCCAGGCACCCGACGTCATCGCTGCGCTACATGACCACCCGCTGCGCGAGCTGCTCAGCATCGACGGTCCCTACCCCGCCTTCGCCGACCGCGAACGTGCCCTCACTGGCTCCTGGTACGAGTTCTTCCCCCGTTCCGAAGGGGCGACCCGCGACCCCGAGACCGGAGCCATCACCAGCGGCAGCTTCCAGACCGCTGCCAAGCGACTCGAGGCAGTCGCCGCGATGGGGTTCGACGTGATCTACCTGCCCCCGATCCACCCGATCGGTGAGGTCAACCGCAAGGGGCCCAACAACACCCTGACGCCCGGCCCCGACGACCCGGGCTCACCGTGGGCGATCGGCAGCAAGCACGGCGGCCACGACGCGGTGCACCCCGATCTCGGCACGCTCAGCGACTTCGACGCGTTCGTCGCGCGGGCCGGTGAACTAGGGCTCGAGGTCGCGCTTGACCTGGCACTCCAGGCGGCACCTGATCATCCATGGGTCACCGAACACCCCGAGTGGTTCACCACCCGTGCCGACGGCACCATCGCCTACGCGGAGAACCCGCCCAAGAAGTACCAGGACATCTACCCCGTCAACTTCGACAACGATCCGAGCGGCATCTGTCGCGAGGTGCTGCGGGTGGTGCGGCACTGGATGAACCACGGCGTACGGATCTTCCGGGTCGACAACCCGCACACCAAGCCGCTGGCGTTTTGGGAGTGGCTCCTCAAGGAGATCCGCCGCACCGATCCTGACGTGCTCTTTCTCTCTGAGGCCTTCACCAAGCCGCCGATGATGCATGGTCTGGGCGCCATCGGCTACCACCAGAGCTACACGTACTTCACGTGGCGCACCGCCAAGTGGGAGATCGAGGAGTATCTCCGCGAGGTGTCCTCGGAGTCCGACCACCTGATGCGTCCGAACTTCTTCGTGAACACCCCCGACATCCTTCACGAGTACCTGCAGTACGGCGGTCCGGCAGCCTTCAAGGTTCGAGCCGCTCTGGCCGCGCTCAGCGTGCCCAGCTGGGGTGTCTATGCCGGCTACGAGCTCTACGAGCACGTGGCGCTCAAGCCCGGCAGCGAGGAGTACCTCGACACCGAGAAATTCCAGATCCGCATCCGAGACTGGGCTGGCGCCGAGGCCGAAGGCCGCTCGCTCGCGCCCTACCTCACCCGCCTCAACGAGATCCGCCGTCAGCACCCTGCTCTCCAGCAGTTGCGCAACCTGACCATCCACCACGCTGACGACGAGAACATCCTCGTGTTCTCCAAGCGCGCAGCCTTCAGCGAGGCACGAGCTGACGGTGTCGCGCGCGCAGGTCGAGCCCGAACGCTGTCGAGGGACGAGGCAGCGAGCGAGCAGTCGAGACCAGCGGTAAACGATGTCGTGATCGTCGTCATCAACCTCGATCCGCACGCGGCACGCGAGACGACCGTGCACCTCGACCTGCCGGCCCTCGGGCTTGCCCCGGGCGATGCGTTCACCGTGCACGATGAGATCACCGACTCCGACTGGACCTGGTCGGAGCACAACTACGTGCGGCTGGACCCTGGGCACGAGCCAGCGCACGTGCTCACCGTGAGGACCCGTCGATGACGGCGCCCAACGACGACCCCAGCGACGACCGCAGCGACGACCGCAGTGACGACTCACCGCCCGCGCAGCCCGACTGGTTCAAGACCGCGGTCTTCTACGAGGTGATGGTTCGGAGCTTCCGTGACTCCAACGGCGACGGCACCGGCGACTTCCGCGGCCTGACCGAGAAGCTCGACTACCTGCAGTGGCTGGGCGTCGACTGTCTCTGGGTGCCTCCGTTCTTCACCTCGCCCCTGCGCGACGGCGGCTACGACGTCGCCGACTTCACGAACGTCCTTCCTGAGGCCGGCACGGTCGAGGACTTCCACCACTTCCTTGATGAGGCCCACGAGCGCGGTATCCGCGTGATCATCGACTTCGTCATGAACCACACGAGTGACGCCCACCCGTGGTTCCAGGCAAGTCGGGAGGACCCAGACGGTCCGTACGGTGACTTCTACGTGTGGAGCGACACCGACGATCTCTATCAAGACGCGCGGGTCATCTTCGTCGACACCGAGCCGTCGAACTGGACGTGGGACCCGGTACGCCAGCAGTACTTCTGGCATCGGTTCTTCTCCCACCAGCCTGACCTGAACTACGACAACCCGGCCGTGCACGACGCGATCCTCGAGGCGATCTCGTTCTGGTTCGACATGGGTCTCGACGGATTCCGTCTCGACGCGGTGCCCTACCTCTACGAACGCCCCGACACCAACGGCGAGAACCTTCCCGAGACCCACGAGTTCCTGCGCAAGGTGCGCCGGTTCGTCGACGACAAGTACCCGGGCAAGATCTTGCTGGCCGAGGCCAACCAGTGGCCGGCAGACGTCGTCGACTACTTCGGCAGCACGACCGACGAGGCTGGCGCGTGGTCGGGCGACGAGTGCCACATGTGCTTCCACTTCCCGGTGATGCCACGCATCTTCATGGCGGTGCGTCGCGAGTCACGGTTCCCGATCTCGGAAATCCTCGAGCAGACCCCGGAGATCCCGCACAACTGCCAGTGGGGCATCTTCCTGCGCAACCACGACGAGCTGACCCTGGAGATGGTCAGCGACGAGGACCGCGACTACATGTGGGGCGAGTACGCCAAGGACCCGCGTATGAAGGCCAACATCGGCATCCGGCGCCGGCTGGCGCCGCTGCTCGACAACGACGTCAACCAGATCGAGCTCTTCAACGCGCTGCTGCTCTCGCTGCCCGGATCGCCGGTCCTGTACTACGGCGACGAGATCGGGATGGGCGACAACATCTGGCTCGGTGACCGCGACGGCGTACGCACCCCGATGCAGTGGACGCCCGACCGCAATGCCGGGTTCTCCTCGGCCACGCCTGGCAAGCTCTTCCTGCCGGCGATCCAAGACCCGGTGTACGGCTACCAGAGCGTGAACGTCGAGGCGCAGCTGGAGAACCCCTCCTCGTTGCTGCACTGGACCCGACGGATGATCCACGCGCGGCGTCAGCACCACGCCTTCGGGCTCGGCACGTTCCAGGACCTCGGTGGTTCGAACCCGTCGGTGCTCTCTTACGTGCGCGAGCACGAGAGCCACGGCGGCGAGCGTGACGTGATCTTGTGCGTCAACAACCTGTCGCGCTTTCCGCAGCCGGTTGAGCTCGACCTGCGCCGTTTCGAGGGCCTGGTGCCGGTCGAGCTGCTCGGCGGCGTCCAGTTCCCCTCGATCGGAGAGCTGCCCTACCTGCTCACGCTGAGCGGGTACGGCTTCTACTGGTTCCGCCTGGTGCCGAGCGAGAAGCCCGACGAGGGGCAGCTGCTGTGATCACTCCGGCCATCAGCGGAGAGCCGGTCGGCTACGTCGACCGCGGGATACTGCCGCCGTACCTCGAGAAGACCCGGTGGTTCGCGGGCAAGGGCCGCCCGTTCCACGTGTCCGACGTGCGCCGGATCGGACGTCTCGGCACCGGCTCCCCCACGGTCGACGTGCTTCTCGTCGAGCTGACGTACGACGACTCGACCGACGCTGCTGCGGGGGTGGAGCTCTATCAGGTGCCGCTCGCCTACTACAGCGAGCCGGAGCACCGCCTTGACCACGCCTTCGTCGGCTGGTGGGACGTTCCCGAGCTCGGCTGGGTGCACGCCTACGACGCGCTGCACGACAAGCAGGCGATGGCGCTGTGGCTGCACGCGTTCGGTGCCGCGCGGTCGGCCGGGGATCGCACCCCCCTCGACGTCGGTGGCCTGGTGTTCGAGCGCCTGCCCGGCCACGAGCTCGACATGGACTCCGCTGCATCCCTGTTCACCGGTGAGCAGTCGAACTCGTCGGTCGCCTACGGCGAGGATGCCGTGCTCAAGCTGTTCCGCAAGGTGACGCCGGGCCAGAACCCCGACATCACGACGCATGCCGCGCTCACCCGCGCCGGTTCTACCCAGGTCGCTCACCTCTACGGCTGGGTTCAGCACGACGACACGCACCTCGGCATGCTGCAGCAGTTCTTACGCACCGCCACTGACGGCTGGGACCTCGCGCTGACCAGCGTGCGCAACTTGTACGCCGACACAGAGCTGGCCGCTCGCGACGCCGGCGGCGACTTCTCAGCCGAAGCCGGTCGCCTCGGCGAAGCGCTCCGCGAGGTGCACGACGTCCTGGCCGCGGAGCTGCCCATCGACCCGACGCAGGCTCCTGGTCCGGCCGCGATCGCCGCCGCGATGGAGAGCAGACTCGAGGACGCGATGCAGGTCGTCCCGGGCCTGGCGCCTCACGCGGCGACTCTGCGGCGCACCTATGCCGCGCTGGCCGCGCTGCCACGCATCGGCGTGCAACACGTGCACGGCGACCTGCACCTGGGCCAGACCCTGCGCACGGCGCTGGGCTGGAAGATCGTCGACTTCGAGGGCGAGCCGGCCAAGCCCCTGGCCGAGCGGGTGCTGCCCGACTCGCCGTGGCGCGACGTCGCCGGCATGCTGCGCTCGTTCGACTACGCGCCGCACGCCGTCGAGCGCCAGCAGGAGCAGGTCGACGAAGAGGAGACCACCGAGCGCCGCGCTCGCGGCATCGAGTGGGCCGCCCGCAACCAGCGCTACTTCCTGGCCGCCTACGCCGGTGGCGACCTCACCGCTGAGCAGCGCGTGCTGATCGATGCCTACGTCGCGGACAAAGCCGTCTACGAGACCGTGTACGAGACCCGCAACCGACCGGCCTGGGTGGAGATCCCACTCGCGGCGGTCGCCCGGATCGGAGCCTGATGTCTGTGACCCGCACCCCACTACAGATCCCCCGAGGCGAGCTCGACCAGATCGTGCGGGGTGAGCACGGCCACCCGCACGCCGTGCTCGGCCCCCACCTCGACAACGGCCGAGTGACGGTGCGTGTGCTCAAGCCGCTCGCGGCCAGAGTGGCGATCAGGCACGGCGACATCGAGAGCGAGCTCGAACACGAGCACGGCGGCATCTGGGCAGGGGTGCTCGACACCGACGGCGACGTCGCTGCGGTGCCCGACTACCGCCTCGTCGTCGACTACGGCCAGGGCGAGATCGTGGTCGACGACCCCTACCGCTTCTTGCCGACACTCGGCGAGGTCGACCTGCACCTCATCAACGAGGGGCGTCACGAGAACCTGTGGCAGGTGCTCGGCGCCCGGGTGCAGCGCTACGAGGTGCCGGGAACCACGGAGGTCGTCAGCGGCACGTCCTTCGCCGTCTGGGCTCCCTCGGCGCGGGGCGTCAGGGTGAAGGCCGACTTCAATGCGTGGGACGGTCGCGAGCATCCGATGCGCCAACTCGGTCACTCCGGCATCTGGGAACTCTTCGTACCCGGGGCCAGCAGTGGCACGGCCTACAAGTTCGTGGTGCTCGGGCCTGACGACACCTGGGTCGAGAAGGCCGACCCGATGGCGGCGTTCGCCGAAGTTGCCCCGCTGACCGCATCGCGCGTTCACGAGTCGAAGCACGTCTGGGGTGATGCGGCCTGGCTCACCGAGCGAGCCTCGCAGCGGGCCGTCGCGCGACCGATGTCGATCTACGAGATGCACCTGGGCTCGTGGAAGCGCCACCCCGGTGGCGCGTTCTGGTCCTACGACGAGATGGCCGAGCACCTCGTGCCCTACCTCTCCGAGTTGGGGTTCACCCACGTTGAACTCATGCCGGTCATGCAGCACCCGTTCGGCGGTTCGTGGGGCTACCACGTCACGTCGTACTTCGCACCCGACTCACGCTTCGGCGATCCTGACGGTTTCCGCCGCCTCGTCGACCGCTTCCACCAAGCCGGCATCGGGGTCATCCTCGACTGGGTGCCGGGTCACTTCGCCACCGATTCATGGGCGCTGGCGCGCTTCGACGGCACGCCGCTTTACGAGGACCCCAATCCCCAGCGCGGGTGGCACCAGGAGTGGGGCTCGCACATCTTCAACTTCGGCCGCCCCGAGGTGCGCAACTTCCTGTACGCGAACGCGCTGTACTGGCTCGAGGAGTTCCACGCCGACGGACTCCGAGTCGACGGAGTGGCCTCCATGCTCTACCTCGACTACGCCCGGAACGACGGCGAGTGGCAGCCGAACATCCACGGCGGTCGCGAGAACCTCGAGGCCGTGCAGTTCCTGCAGGAGATGAACGCCACCGTCTACAAGCGGGTGCCCGGGGCAGTCACGATCGCCGAGGAATCGACGTCGTGGCCGGGGGTGTCGGGGCCGACGTCGAGCGGCGGACTCGGGTTCGGGTTCAAGTGGAACATGGGCTGGATGCACGACACTCTCGACTACCTCGAGCACGACCCGGTGCACCGGCAGTATCACCACCACGACCTCACTTTCGCGCTCACCTATGCCTGGACCGAGAACTTCGTGCTCCCGCTCTCGCACGACGAAGTGGTGCACGGCAAGGGCTCTCTGCTGCGCAAGATGCCCGGCGACCGCTGGCAGCAACTGGCCAACCTGCGCGCCTACTACGCCTTCATGTGGGCCCATCCCGGTAAACAGCTTCTCTTCATGGGCTCGGAGTTCGGCCAGGAATCGGAATGGGCCGAAGCACGTGAGCTCGACTGGTGGTTGCTCGAGCACTCCGAGCACCGCGGCCTGCACGATCTCGTGCGCGACCTGAACCGTGCCTATGTCGAGACCCCGGCGGCGTGGGCGGCCGATGCCAGCCCGACGTCGTTCGAGTGGATCGACGCTGATGATTCCGACCGCAACCTCTACTCGTTCGTGCGCCGCGCCGAGGGCGAGCCCGACCTGGTGTGCGTGGCCAACTTCGCGTCGGTGCCCCACGACCTGCGCCTCGGCCTACCCAAGGCCGGGCTCTGGCGCGAGGTGCTCAACACCGACGCCGAGGCCTACGGCGGCTCGGGCGTCGGCAACCTCGGTTCGGTGCTCGCCGTCGACGGTCAGCACGGATCTCAGCCGGCGCACGCCGACGTCGTCGTTCCTCCCCTCGGCGCCATCTGGCTACGCCGCGACTAAGCCGACTGCGCCGAGTCGGCACAACTTGAAGCCGACTCGGCGTTGTGCAGGGGCCGCTAGCCTGAGGCGGTGACCGAGGAGCTCAGCACACCGACGACGGTCACCACGGTTGAGCCCGGAACAGCGCGGGTCACCTGGACGCCGGGCGAGAACATCGACGTCGTGCGTCGTGACGTTGCGCGGGCACTGGTCGACCACCACCGCGTCGAGGCCTGGGTCGACGTCGCCGACGAAGCGGGACAACGCACGGCCACGTGGGCCGGCATGCGCCGCGAAGGCGTGATGCGTGGGCAGGACGCCGACCGCGTCGTCTTCGCACGTCTGACCACCGACACCCCCCTCGAGGAACCGGGCGGCTTCCGGGCCCTGCTCAACTCGTTCCTGCCGCGCAAGCGCGCGATCAGCCAGATGCTGATCCGCGACCGCGACGACCGTGTGCTCCTGTGCCAGCTCACCTACAAGCAGGACTGGGATCTGCCCGGTGGCGTCGTCGAGGTCGGCGAGTCACCCCAGCTCGCAGTCGGCCGCGAGGTCGCCGAAGAGCTGGCCCTCACCATCACGCCCGGGCCGCTGCTGCTCACCGACTGGCTTCCCCCGTGGGGCGGCTGGGACGACGCGCTCTGCTTGGTCTTCGACGGTGGGGTGCACGACGCGTCGATCGCCGAGCAGACCGTGCTTCAGGCTCGCGAGATCCGCGCCGCTGAGTTCTGCACGCCCGAACAGGTGCACGACCGATGCGCCGATTTCACTGCTCGCCGAGTCGCCGCCGCGCTGGCCAATCTCGGGAGCGAACCGGGCTCGCCCTACACCGAGTCGGGCCGCTGACCCACTGCGGCGATCGTCGCGGCACCGACGAGGGTCACCCCGATCGTCACCGTCAGTGCGAGGTTCCAGCCTGCCGCCAGTGAGTCACCGGAGTGCGTGGCGATGGTGACGAAGAGCGTGATCCCGATCGCAGCGCCGAGGTAGCGCGCGGTGTTGTTGGCCCCGCTGCCCATAGCCGATCGGTCGGGCGGCACGCTCGCCACCGACTCACGACCCAGTACCGCGTTGAGGATTCCGGTGCCGATTCCGGCCGCGCCCATCATCAGGGCGAGGCGCCACGCGCCTGAGTTGCTGGTGAGCCCGAGCCCCAGAGCTTGTGCCCCGGCCACCAGCACCAGTACCGCCGCGATACTGCGCGGTCCGGCTATCTGCCAGGGCAACCGACGTAGCACCAGCGACGTCGCCACACTCACGAAGGCCCACGTACTGGCGAGCAGGCTCGCGGTCCAGAGGCTGTAGCCCAGCCCCACCTGAGCCATGGTGGGCACGAAGGTGGCCACGCCGATCATTCCGATCCCCAAGGTGAGCGAGCCGACGGTCGCCGCCACGAAACCCGAGCTGCGCAACAGCGCCGGCTCGACGAGCGGCGTCGCGACCCGGCGTTCGACCAGCGCGAACACGACGAAGCCGAGCACCCCGCCGAGGAGCAACGTCACGCTGACCGGCTCCAGCCCGCTGCGTGCCTCGGTCAGGCCAGCGACAAGCAGCGTCATCCCCGTGACCAACGCCGCCAGCCCGGGCACGTCGATGGGGCGTGGCGCCTCGGCCTTTGACTCACCCAGCCGTTCTGACCAGAGCACCAGCAGCACCGAGAGCACCGCGGTGGCCGCATACGTCTCACGCCAGCCGGAGCCGACGCTGCCGAGCGCTGCACCCACGAGGGCACCCACGCCGATGCCAAGGCCCACGCTTGCGCCCCACACCGCGGTCGCGTGCACCCGAGCCGCACCGGGCGCGAAGTGGACCGCGAGCAGGGACAGGCCGCAGGCCAACACCGCGGCGCCACCGAGGCCCTGCACCAGCCGACCGACGATCACGACCCAGGGCTCCCAAGCCACCGCACACGCGGCGGCGCCGACTCCGAGCAGCACCAAGCCGGCGTCGTAGACCCGGCGGCGTCCGACGGTGTCACCCAACACTCCAGCCACGAGCAGGACCGCGGCAAGACCGACGCTCATCGAGCTCAAGATCCAAGCGCGCGCCGCCGGCCCGACGTCGAGGTCAGGCACCGTCTCGGGCACGTTGACGATCGGGGTCACATAGGCCACCAACACCAGCGCGGTCCCGAGCGCTACCGGGACCAGAGGTGTAGGTTTGGATTCCAAACTCACTTCGGCACCGTACACCCGTCAAGGAGCGGCATGTCCCCGTCGTCCACCCAGCCACGCCGCGTCGTGCTCGCTGACCTGCCCGGGCGCCCGTGCCCGGCTGCGGCCGCGCTCGAGCTGGTGGGCGAGCGCTGGTCGCTCCTCGTGGTACGCGAGCTCTCGTTCGGTGTCACACGCTTCGTCGAGATCGTGCACGGCACCGGGGCGCCACGCGACCGGATCGCGGCGCGGCTTCGAGCCCTGGTGGACGCCGGAGTGGTCGAGCGCGTGGCCTACCAGCACTCACCCCCGCGCTTCGACTACCGCCTGACTCCCGCTGGGCTCGACCTCGTCGCGGTGGTCAACACCCTGGCTGAGTGGGGGCGCCGACACGCTGTGGCGCCGAGCTCGACGCGAGCATCGCGAGCTGCCGAGGGCGCCTGAGCCGGTCGAGCACGCCTAGTGCGACCAGCACCCCGAGCACCATCAGCACTCCACCGCCGGCCTCAGCGGAGTTCGGGACCTGACCCAGCAGCGCCCAGGCCGACACCATCGCCACCACGGGTGCGAGCAGCACCCACGGCACGACCGCGGCTGAAGGGTTGCGCGCCAGCAGAGTGTTGAAGATGCCGTAGCCCACCAGCGACGCGAGCCCGGCGGTGTAGAGGGTCGACAGGGCTGCCTGCCATCCGAAGGCTCCGACCGCGTCAGCGAGCGCGCCGGGGCCGTCAAGCACCAGGGACAGGAGCACGAGTGGACCGGGCACCACCAGGGCCGACCACACAGTCAACGACAGCCCTCCGGTCGCCCCCGAAGCGCGCGACACGACATTGCCCACCCCCCACGAGAGCGCGCCGAGCAAGCAGAGCCCGAGAGCCAGAAGCGACACCTGACCACCGCGTCCGAGGGCGACCACGAGCAGTCCGAACGACCCCACCGCAACTCCGGCCACCTGCGCCGCCGTGGGGCGCTCGCTCAGCACCCCGGCCGCGATGACGATCGTGAAGATCACTTGGGCCTGCAGCACCAAGGCGGCCAACCCCGGCGGCATCCCGGCGTCCATCGCCACGTAGAGGAATCCGAACTGGCCCAACGACATGAAGACGCCGATGGCAAGCACGGTCGACCAGGGCACGTCGGGGCGGGGCAGCAGGAACACCGCTGGCACCAGCACCACGACGAAGCGGAGCGCGAGGAAAAGCAGTGGGGGCACCGCGCCCATCCCCCAGTCGATCACCACGAAGTTGAACCCCCACAGGGTCGCGACCAGGGCAGCCAGCATGGAGTCGCGTCGGTTCATGGGACTCAGCCTGACGACCGTCATCATGAAGCACCAGCGAATGTTCGTTACCTGAATCCAGTAGCATTGGTTCATGATTGACCTCTCGGCGCTCACCGCGCTCCAGGCCGTCGACAGGCACGGGTCGGTCGTGGCCGCGGCCGACATCTTGGGTTTCACGCCCTCCGCGGTCTCCCAGCAGGTCAAGCGCCTGGAGAAGCAGACGGGCGTCAACCTGCTCGAACGGGTGGGCCGCGGGGTGATGCTCACCCAGCACGGTCGCCACCTCGTCGACGCCGGCGAGCGGGTACTGCGCGACCTGGAGGCCGTCGAGTCAGGCCTGCACCGACAGACCGAGACGGTTGCCGGTCACCTGCGGCTCGCGGCATTCTCGACCGCGATGCGCGGCCTGGTGGCACCGGTCGTGCGCGACCTCCTCGCCCGTCACCCTGACCTCGCCCTCACCCTCGTCGAGCGCGAACCCTGGGACTCCATCGACCTCGTGGCCACCGGCCAGTTCGAGATGGGCGTGGTGCACACGTGGGGCGACGTCGCCATCGACGTGCCCGACCACGTGGTGCGCACCTCGGTAGCCGCCGACGTGGCCGACGTCATCGTGCACCGCGACCATTGCCTAGCAAGGCGCGACTCGGTGTCGCCTCACGACCTGGTCGACGAAGGCTGGATCGCCACCCCGGAAGGCACCATCTGCCGCCAGTGGCTCGGCCGCATGTACGACGGCACCGGACGACGCCCGCACATCGCCCATGTGGCCATGGAGTTCGACTCGCACCTCGCACTGGCCGCGGCCGGCCTCGGTATCGCCTTGGTCCCCAGGCTCGGACGCAGCGCCTTGCCCGATGAATTGGTCGCGATCCCAGCCCGGGACCCGGTACCCACCCGTGATGTCGTTGCCGTGCACCGACGCACCATGAGCGACTCGCCAGCGGTGCAGGCAGTGCTCACGGCGTTGTCGGCGGGTCACTGAATCCCTATCCCGGCAGGCCCGCGATGCAGTAGAACTGTTCCCCATCGCGTTGGGAGCAGACAATGACTCAAGCCCCACCTCAGCAAGCGCAACTCAAGGCCGGAGCGATCGGCTTCGTCGACGCCCTGGTGATCGGTCTGGCAGCCACGTCTCCCGCGTACTCGTTGGCCGCGGTCATCGGCGCCATCACCGCGGCGGTGGGCGTGTACGCACCTGGCGCCCTGCTCGCCTCTTTCGTGCCGATGGCGCTCATCGCCACCGCTTTCTTCTACCTCAACCGGGTCGACCAAGACTGCGGGACGACCTTCAGCTGGGTCACCCGCGCGATGGGTCCGTGGTTCGGTTGGATCGGTGGCTGGGCGATCACGATGACCGGCGTGCTCGTGATCGGCTCGCTGGCCGACGTGGGAGTCAGCTTCAGCCTGCGCACCTTCGGCCTGGACGACGCCGCCGACAACGCGTGGGTCCGGATGCCGCTCGCGATCGCCCTGATCGTGCTCCTGACCTGGGTCTGCGTGCTCGGCACCGACGTCTCGGCCAAGCTGCAGAACGTCCTGATCATCGCGCAGGTGGTCTCGCTGCTCGTCTTCGCTGCCGTGGCCATCGGCCGCGCCGTCGCCGACAACAGCCCGCTCGACCCGATCGACCCGTCGCTGTCGTGGCTGAACCCCTTTGGTGCTGGCGGGGCCGGGCTGAGCACGGCCCTCCTCCTGGGCGTCTTCGCCTACTGGGGCTGGGAATCGGCGGTCAACCTCAGCGAGGAGACGACCGACGCGGACTCAACACCAGGGAAGGCAGCCGTGTGGTCGACCCTGGTGCTGCTGGTCACCTACGTCTCCGTCGCGATCGCTGTGGTGGCCTTCGCCGGCACGGCCTGGCTGAGCGACAACGCCGGCGAGGAGGAGTTCGTCTTCGCCGCCCTGGCTGACTTGGTGATGGGCGACTGGGGCTGGGTGGTGCTCGCTTCGGTCGCCACCTCAGCGATCGCCTCGACCCAGACCACCATCATCCCGGCTTCCCGGACCGGGTTGTCGATGGCGCGTCGACACGCCCTGCCATCGACCTTCGCGAAGATCGACCCGCGATACCGCACGCCGCACGTCAGCACGTGGTGGGTCGCTGGCATCGCCATCGTCTGGTACGTCGCGATCTATCAGGTCAGCGAGAACGCCCTGTTCGACTCACTGACAGCCCTGGCACTGCTGATCGCCTTCTACTACGCGTTGACCGGCATCGCGTGCGCGGTCTACCACCGCAGGCACCTGCTCGAGAGCCCGAAGAACTTCCTGCTGATCGGCGTCGGTCCGCTGCTCGGATCGTCGCTGCTCATCTGGCTGCTGGTGCTCTCGGTACGCGACATGGCCGACCCCGACAACTCCTACAGTGGCCAATCCTGGCTGGGCGTCGGCCCCCCGTTGGTCATCGGCGTCGGCATCTTCCTCGCCGGCGCGGTGCTGATGTTGGTGTGGCGGACGCGCGACTCGCGCTTCTGGCAGGAGCGGGCCTCGCTCCCCGACCCCGATGTCGTCCACGGGGTCACGTCGGCCGCGGCCGACCCCGACGGACTGGAAGGCTGAACCCATGGCAGTCGTGCTCGGCTATGACGAATCCCCCGGGTCGGAGGCAGCTCTGTCCACCGCGATCACGGTGGCCTCCCGCTTCGGCGAGACTCTCGTGCTGGTCTACGGAGCCGCTCCCCCAGGCGGTCTGGGCGAGGAGGCCACCGCGCACCGCGACGCGCTGCGTGAACGTGGGCAGGTGGCGCTGTCGCACGCGGTGGAGCGAGCCCAGGCAGCCGGTGTCGAAACCCAGGTGAAGGTGGTTGACGCCAAGCCGGCTCAGGCTCTCCTCGCGGTGGCCGACCAATTCGACGCCACCGTGATCGTCGTGGGAACGGCCGGCGAAAGCCCGCTCAAGGGCGCCATGCTCGGCTCGACGCCGCACAAGTTGCTGCACCTGAGCAACCGGCCGGTGCTCTGCGTGCCAGACGCCTGACTCAGTCTTGCGCGAGCAAGCGCTCGCGCGCCAAGAGCGTCGCGCCGGCCACCGCGGCGGGCATCACGAGCACGGCCCCGAACGGCACGAGGAACCACAACTGCGTCGCGACCCCGAACCCGAGCACGGTCGAGCGGTGCGGTGCGATCGCGGCGTCCTGGGCCTGGGCGTCGAGACCACGCGCCACCAACGGACGGCTCAGCAGCTCACGCGCCAGCAACCGGCCCGACAGCGTGATGCCGAGCAGGACGCCGCCCACTGGCCCCACCACGGGCACGAACCCGGCTACCACCACCGCGGCCGAGCAAGCCATGCCGACAGCGGTCAACACCAGGCCGTCGCGTGCGGCCTGCCCCAGGCCGGGCTCGTGGTCGGGTACGACGCCACCGAGGCTTTCCTCGGTCGCGCGCCAGATGCGTTCGTAGAACGGGTCGCCGACGGTCAGGGTCAACCCGACGAACATCGAGCTGGCCAGCAGCAAGGCCGCGACCAGCACCGCGGCCGCCAACAGCACGCGGAGGACGCCCCGGGTCAGGTCGCCCCAGTCGTCGGCGAACGGCGTCAGCCAGCCGACCAAACTGCCCACGTTGAGCGCCAGCATGACCCAGGCAGCCGCCAGCACGACGAAGACCAGCAAGGCTGGCACAATCCCCAGCAGGTAGAGCCGCGGCCGGTGGCGCAGAAAGGCGAACCCGCGCCCCAGGTACCTCGGCCCCGCTGAGATTCCGCTCATCGCCGGGCTCACCTCATCAGAACAGCGCCGAGGCGAGGCCTTGGCGCCCCGCGAGAACCCGCGGGTCGTCGTTGCCGACTGCGGCGAACAGAGCGATCAGGTGCTCGCGCGCCCGATCGCGCTCCTTGTCGGACGTGCGTCGCACCAGCTCGATCAGCAACATGAACGCCTCGTCTACCTCGCCGGCCATCAGGGCCAGATCGGCCAGCAGCGTGTTGGCCTCGACGTCGCTGGGGTCAGCCTCGGCAGCGGCCTTGGCTGCGGCCAGGTCGACGCCCTGCGTGCGCTGCAGCACCGTGGACATGGCCAGCCCGGCGGCAGCCTCGGCATCGGCCGGGTTCGCGGTCACCAGCTTCTGGTACTCCGCTACCGCGGC
>JBAUWM010000056.1:0-1896 GCA_049583775.1 Nocardioides sp. | reverse complement strand
ATCCAGCTGCACGGCGCGGCCGGTATCAGCGATGCCACGGTGTTGTCGATGCTCTACGGATGGCACCGCGCGATGCGGATCTTCGACGGCCCCGACGAGGCGCACCTGACCACGCTCGCCCGCGCCGAGCTGAACAAGGCACCGCTCTTCGAGCTGCCCGAGACGATCTTCAGCCAATTCCGATGAAGGCTGTGGTCTGCCAGGACGGCGCGCTCGACGTCCGCGACGTGCCCGCGCCGGTGCCCGGGCGTGGCCAGCTAGTGCTGTCGGTGCTGGCCTGCGGCATCTGCGGCTCCGACCTGCACGCCCGCCACCACGCTGACGCGGTGGCCGACGCCGCCGCGGCCGCGGGCTATCTCGACCTGATGCGCCCTGCCGACCCCGTCGTGCTCGGCCACGAGTTCTGCGGCGAGGTGGCCGAGCTCGGGCCAGGCGTCTCGAAGTGGCGGATCGGCACGCCCGTGGTGGCGCTGCCGATGGTGCGCGCCGACGGTGCCGTGCACCTGACCGGACTCACCCCCAAGGCGCCCGGCGGGTACGCCGAGCAGGTGCTCGTGCAGGACGCCGTCACCTTCGCGGTGCCCAACGGCCTCGCGCCCACCACCGCCGCGCTCACCGAGCCGATGGCGGTGGCACTGCACGCCGTCCGCCGCGGAGGCGTGGGCAAGAACCAGGCTGCCATCGTGGTCGGCTGCGGGCCGATCGGTCTCGGCGTCATCGCGATGCTCAAGGCCGCCGGAGTGCGTCGCGTGGTGGCCAGCGATTTCTCGCCGGGACGTCGAGCGCTCGCCGAGGCGATGGGTGCCGACATCGTGGTCGACCCCAGCGTCGATTCGCCGTTCGAGGCAGACACCAAAGGCTTCATCGACGCGCCCGCGCTCCTCGAGCTCGCCGTCGGCACCATGGAGAAGTTGCGCGCGGTGCCGTTCTTGCCGTGGCGCCACGTGTTCGCGGCTGCCGAGAAGCTGGGCGCTGGCCCGAGCGGTCCGGTGGTGTTCGAGTGCGTCGGCGTCCCCGGCATCCTCGACCAGGTGATGGCGGCCGCGCCTGTCTACACCCGGGTCGTCGTGGTGGGCGTGTGTATGGGCGACGACACGATCCGCCCATCGGTGGCGATCAACAAGGAGATCGATCTGCGCTTCGTGCTCGGGTACACGCCGGCTGAGTTCCACGAGGCACTCGGGCTGCTGGCCGAGGGCGATGTCGACCCGACGCCGTTGATCACCGGCACCGTGGGGTTGGCCGGGGTGGCGAGTGCGTTCGATGCGCTCGGCGACCCCGAGAAGCACGCCAAGGTGCTGGTCGACCCTCGCAGCACGCTGATCAACGTCTAAACCTCCCGGCTCGACAATCACCCGTGAGGGTGACACATCTAGACAATCTGTCGAGGTCCTGCGTAGGTTCCTAGACAGGACGTCGAGATCCGATGTCTTCCTCAACTCGGGAGGTTGGCTATGCCCGCATCTCCGCTTCACGTCACGTTGGTCGACGACAGCGACCTGGCCCAGGCCGGTCTCGTCACCTTGCTCGCCCCGTTCGCCGACCGCGTCGAGGTGATCGACAACCGCAGTGCGATCGCGCAACCTGACGCTCTCGACGTCGTGCTGTACGAGCCGATCGACCAGTCGAGCATGGCGCGCTCCCTGCTGCGCGACCTGCAGGAAGCCAGCAGGGCCAAAGCCGCCGTGTTCAGCTGGGCCGACCCCCAGGGCCTGCCGACGCAGACCACCAATCCGCACTTCGCCAAGTCCCTGACGGCCTCACAGCTCGTCGTGCACGTGGAGAAGCTGGTGGCCGGCCGCCTCGAGCAGGCGCCGACGCCGAGTTCGGCGCGCGCGCCTGAGGTTGCGGCTCCGGTCGCCCTTGCCGCGCCCGTCGACGAGGCCGGCCTCACGC
>JBAUWM010000055.1:0-9266 GCA_049583775.1 Nocardioides sp. | reverse complement strand
CCCTATAGGGGACGGGTCAGCGCAAACTGGGTCAGCCGTGGAGGAGCGCGGCCAGCTCCTCGACACCGTCCACCAATCGAGGCCCGGGCCGCGCCCACATGGCGTCGGCGTCAACGGCATGCACCCGCACGCCGTCTGGCAGTACGCCGCTGGTGACCAAGAGATCGGCCTGGGCCTGGGCGCCGGCTCGGTCGTAGCCGCAGGGGGCGACCACGACGACGTCCGGGCGGGCTTCGTGAACGGTCTCCCAGAGCACCCGCTCGGACACGGAGCCAGCCTGGCCCAGGACGCACCGACCGCCTGCGAGCTCGACCATCTCGGGGATCCAGTGGCCGGGGGCGTAGGGCGGGTCGGTCCACTCGAGCACGGCTACGCGGGGTCGTGGCCGGTCGGCGACCCGGTCGCGGACCGCATTGAGACGTGCTCGCAGCGACCCCACGAGGTCGGCTGCGGCCACCGGGTGGCCGGTCACCTCGCCCAGGTGCAACACGGTCTCGAGCACCTCCTCCAACGTGTGTGGGTCGCAGGTCAGCACGTCGGCGGCGCATCCGAGGTGAGCGAGAGCGTCGTCGACGGTGCTGACGTCGATGGCGCAGACCGCGCAGAGGTCCTGGGTGACCACGAGTTCGGCGTCCAGGCCGGCCAAAGCGTCTGCGTCGAGGCGGTAGAGGTCTTCGCCGCGGGCGACCGCACCCACCACGAAGGCATCGATCTCTGCGGGGGTGAGCCCTTCGGGCAGGGCCGACGTCGAGACCACCCGGCGCGAGCGGGCCTCCGGAGGGAAGTCGCACTCAAAGGTCACACCGATCACGTCGTCGCCGGCCCCGATGGCGAAGAGGATCTCGGTGGTCGAGGGAAGCAACGACACGATCCGCACGTCGGCAGCGTACGTGCCTCGGCATCCATACTGACTACGGTGACGAGGTGTCTGACCCGACCCTCACCGTGCTGGCGCTGCTCGCGCTGGCTGCGCTGGCTGCCGGGTTCGTGGACGCTGTGGTCGGCGGGGGCGGGTTGATCCAGCTTCCGGCGCTGCTGCTCGGCCTGCCCGACGCGACGCCGGTGCAGGTGCTGGCCACCAACAAGCTCGGCTCCATCTGCGGCACCTCGGTCAGCTCGGTCACCTACTACCGCCGGATCAAGCCCGACCCGCGCACCTTCCTCCCGTTGATGCTGCTGGCGTTCGCTGGTTCGGCGGCCGGGGCTGTGGTGGCGTCGCAGTTGCCCAAGGAGGCCTTCGACCCGATCGTGCTGGGCGTCCTGGTCGTCGTCGGCGCATATGTGCTGCTCAAGCCCACGCTCGGAGACTCGACCGCACTGCGCTTCACCGGACACCGGCACACCGGTGCTGCGATGGCCACTGGGCTGGTCATTGGGTTCTATGACGGAGCGCTCGGGCCGGGCACGGGCAGCTTCTTCGTCTTCACTCTCGTCGGACTGTTGGGCTACCGGTTCCTCGAGGCCAGCGCCAAAGCTCGCCTCGCCAACTGGGCCACCAACTTGGCGGCCCTGTGCGTGTTCGTGCCCCAAGGGGCGGTGCTCTGGAAGGTCGGCCTGGTGATGGGCGCCGCCAACCTGGTGGGCGGCTACGTCGGCGCCCGCACGGCGGTGGCCCGAGGGTCGGCGTTCGTGAGGGTGTTCTTCCTGGTGGTGGTCTCGGCCTTTGTCGTGCGGA
Organism: Nocardioides sp.; assembly: GCA_049583775.1. Classification (GTDB taxonomy): domain Bacteria; phylum Actinomycetota; class Actinomycetes; order Propionibacteriales; family Nocardioidaceae; genus Nocardioides. Next base: position 7,591 of record JBAUWM010000055.1, on the reverse strand, counting down.
TCGGCGGTCAGGTCTTGGGTCTCTGGTGACGACTACGGTGACGTCATGAGCATTCCGGTGGACGTGGGCGATCTGGCCCGAGCGCTCGACGACTTCGGTGTCGGCTACCTGTTGAGCACCACGGATGGTCGGGTCAAGGCCGTCACGGTGGAGCCGCGCGTGAGCCACGGCGTTCTGCGCGTCACCGGTCCGGGGCGGGGCTCGGTGGCCAACGTGGCCGTCAACCCGACGGTGACGGTGCTGTTCCCGCCGCTGCAGCAGCGCGGATACACGCTGCTCGTCGACGGCACGGCCGCGTGCGAGGGGAACGACCTCGTGGTCATGCCGACCAACGCGGTGCTCCACCGACCGGCGTCGCACGGAGACGGCTCCGACACCGAGTCGGGCACGCACTCCGGCTGCGGCCACGACTGCCAGCACGTGTCATGACCCCGTCCTGGATCAGCGCCTTCCTCGACTTCGCTGCGCGCGACTTCGAGCGCGGCGTCGTCTTCTGGGCCGAGGTCACCGGGTACGACGTGTCGTCACCCCGCGGCGACGACGAGGAGTTCGCCACCTTGGTGCCGCGCGTGGGCGATGACTACCTGCGCGTGCAGCAGCTGCGCAGCGGGCGGTCCCGGTTGCACCTCGATCTGCACGTCACCGACCCGAGGGCAGCGGCCGACCGTGCCGTCGAGCTGGGCGCGGTCGAGGTCGCGGCGCCGGACGAGCAGGGCTACGTCGTGGTGACCTCTCCCGCTGGGCTCACGCTCTGCTTCGTCTCCCACCCGGCCGCTCGGCGTCCGCCGGCGGCGACCTGGCGCGGTGGTGGGCGATCGGCGGTCGACCAGGTCTGTCTCGACATCGCACCGTCGGTGTTCGAGCGCGAGTGCGCCTTCTGGGAGCAGATCACCGGGTGGACCTCCGAGCCGGCCAGGCTGCCGCAGTTCCGGCGCCTCCACGGCCCGGAGACTTTCGCGCTGCGCTTCCTGCTCCAGCGCACCGACACCGAGGGGCCGGTCGGTGCCCACCTCGACCTCGCGGCGTCCGATCGGGCGGCCGAGGTGGCCAGACACGAGAAGCTGGGCGCCACGGTCGAGCGGGTCGAGGAGTTCTGGACCGTGCTGCGCGATCCTGCAGGCTCGCGCTACTGCGTCACCCACCGTGACCCTCACGACGGTGCCCGGACCTGAGGCATGAGTCCGCAACGACGCCAAGTGCCGTACTCGGCCGACGAGCGCACCACTCTGCTCGCCTTCCTCGACCGTCAGCGCAGCGCGCTTCGCGACAAGACAGCGGGTCTGGACGCCGATCAGCTCGCCGCCACGCTCGCGCCCTCCGACCTGACCCTGGGTGGGATGCTCAAGCACCTGGCCTACGTGGAGGACTGGTGGTTCGGGGTCAACCTGGCGGGTCTCCCGCCGCAGCCGCCCTTCGACGACGACGCAGCGTGGAAGGTCGACAACGACTGGGACTGGCACAGCGCGGTCGACGACTCACCCGATGATCTGCGGCGGTTGCTCGACACCTTCACCGGTCGCTCGGACGACCTCGTCGAGGCGGCGCAGAGCCTGGACGTGGTCGCGGTGCGGCGGGTGCCCAGATCAGGTGAGGGGCTGAGCCTGCGCTGGATCCTGGTGCACATGATCGAGGAGTACGCGCGCCATCTCGGCCACGCCGACCTCATCCGACAGTCGATCGACGGGCAGACCGGCGTATGAACCCCGCGCCTACCGGCATTCGACGGATGTGGCCCGATGACTGGCCGCAGGTCTGGCCGTTCTTCGACGCGATCGTGCAGGCGGGGGAGACGTACGCCTACCCGCTGGACCTCACGTTCGGGCAAGCTCAGCAGCTCTGGACGCAGGCTCCGCCGGGGCAGACGGTCGTGCTCGAGGACGGCGGCGTGATCGTCGGCAGCGCCACGATGGGGCCGAACCGGCCAGGTCGTGGCGCGCACGTCGGCACGGCATCCTTCATGGTCTCCGAGGCGGCTCGGGGTCGTGGTGTCGGACGCCGCCTGGGCGAGTACGTCGTGCAGTGGCACCGCGACCACGGATTCCGCGCCATCCAGTTCAACGCCGTGGTGGCGTCGAACACCGTCGCGGTGACGCTGTGGCAGAGCCTCGGCTTCGAGATCGTCGGCACGGTGTCCGAGGCTTTCGACTCACGCACCCACGGGCTCGTCGGGCTCCACGTCATGCGGTTGGGACTCGTCGGCGAAGCCGGGTAGGTACTCGGTGAGGATCGCGTGGAAGGGCGCCTCGGCCTCGAGCTGGCTCAGCACGCCGATACCGCCGACCCAGGTGCGGTGAATCAGCATGTACGACGGTGGCAGGTTGATCTTGATCGCGACTGTGTAGGCCGGCTCGCGCGGGTTGTTGATCCGCTGGAACTGCCCGCGCATCCACTCCCGGTTGAACTGGAACCGCTCGACCATCGTCGGCTCGACGAACGGGGCGAGATAGTCCATGAGCAGCTGCGGGTCGAGGTTGATCCGGTCCTTGATGAAGCCTTCGCGGCGCAGACCCTCCAGCAGCCTGTCGCCGTCCCCGAGGGCGCACAAACGGATGAGGCTGCCCATCGACGGCGGAAGGTTGCCACCTTCGAGCCGGGCCACCGCGCCGTAGTCGAGCACCCCGAGCTTGCCGGGGGTGCCGTCGGCGTTCGGGATGACCCGGAAGTTTCCAGGGTGCGGGTCGGCGTGCAGCAGGCCGGTGCGGGCCGGACCCGCGAAGAGGAACTTGGTGAGCAGCTCACCGTAGTGGTTGCGCTCCTCGACGGTGCCGTCGCGGATGATCGCGGCGAGTGAGGAGGCTGAGTCCATCCACTCGGTGACGATGACCGTGGGGCCGACGGCCACGACGTCCGGAACGACGATCTCCGGATCGCCGGCGAAGGCAGCCGCGAATGCGCGCTGTGCCTCGGCTTCGAGGGTGTAGTCGAGCTCGTCCTCGGCGCGGGCCTGGACCTCCTCGACCAGCGGCTTGATGTCGATGCCGGGGAAGACCGGCGCGATCGTGCGGGCGAGGCGGGCCAGTTGCTTGAGGTCGGAGCGCAGGGCGTCACCCGCGCCGGGGTACTGCACCTTCACAGCGACCTCGCGCCCGTCGTGCCACCGGCCCTTGTGCACCTGGCCGATGGACGCCGCCGCGGTCGGGCCGCCGTCCAGCCAGACGAGCTGGTCGCGCCAATCGGGTCCCAGGTCGCGGGCGATGATCTCGCGCACGGTGGAGGTAGGCATCGGAGGAGCGGAGTCCTGCAGCTTGGTCAGCTGGTCGCGGTAGGGGCCAGCCATCTCCTCGGGCAGGGCAGCCTCGAAGATCGACAGGGCCTGCCCGAACTTCATCGCTCCACCCTTGAGCTCGCCGAGGGTGCGAAAGACCTGCTCGGCCGTGCGCTGCTGGATCTCGCTCATCACCGCTTCGGCGGGCGCGCCGCCGAGGCGCTTGCCCAAACCGACCGCGCTACGCCCGGCGTAGCCAAGCGGAAGGGCAGCCAACCGCGCGGTGCGGGCGGCTGCCTTGCGGGGGAGATCGGCCATGCCTCCATTGTGTCTGACAACCGAAAGCCCAGCGGCTCAGGACCTCGCTCTGGCGCAGAAGGCATCGCGCGCCGCCGAGCTGGGGCTCGCGAACATCTGCCTAATCATCCGGGCCTGACCGGCGGCGTACTCCTCGATCTCGCGCTCGACCAGGATGCGCAGGGCTGGGGAGGGGGCCATGACCAGCATCTCGGCATGGCGCCAGACGAGCTCACGCCAGCCCCGCATTATCGTCCCCACGACGACCTCGTCGATCGGGCCGGCGTCCACGTCGTCGAAGCTCGGGTCGAACCGCTGCGCCTCCTCGGCGAACACGGGGTGGTACAGGCCATCGAGCCGCGAGTTGTAGGCGTTGTGGTCGCGCTTGTGGCTGCGACCGTTCTTGGCGGTGAGCCCTGCTGTGGCGAGCACGTGCGGAAAATCGCGGTTGATGTGCGCGTTCATCGCGAGCAGGAAGTTGCCGATCCCGGTCATCGCGTGCGCGTCCTCGGCCCTCAGCGCGATCCGCCATGCCTCGGGCACCGCGCCGCGTCGTCCGTCATGCCACTGGTCCATGGTGTCGAAGTAGAGGTGTGCGAAGACCTTGTCGACTTGCTGGAGCCAGACGGTGTCGAGGAAGTGTCCCTGCTTGAGGGCTCGCTTGACGTCCTCGGTCACTCGCAAATAGGCCAGTGCGAACACCGCGTCGTGCTGGCAGGTGCGAGCCAGCGGCTTCAGGCGGCGCCGCATCTCGGTGAGGGTCACGTCGATGCACTGCGGCCTTCCCGACCGGCACAGATCTCCCCGGTAGGGCACGTGCGGGGCGGGCATCGGCATCAGCGCGCCGATGGCCGGATCGACGAGGCCGGGTTCGATCGGACCATCAGCGCGTGCCGGAGCCCCAGTGAGGAGACCGCCGGTGAGAACCACGATCAGGACCGCGCTCTGCAGTCGTCCGCGTCGCTGGCCCGGGAGGTGCATCTCCACATTCCAGTCGACGGGGGCGGCCATGTCGAGAGTGTGTCCAGGAAGGAGGCTGTGCGTGTTGTACAGCCATTGTGCGCGAACCTGCCCCAGGCAACAGGAGGGCTGAAAGGATGGGTCTGACTCTTCCAGCACCACAGAATCTCGGGGACCCGTGAAGCGAACCACACACGTCGTCATTGCCCTTCTGACGTTGCTGGGGCTTCTCGTCTCTGGCCAGTCTGCGGCCGCGGCGCCCAACGATGAGTACGAGCAGTACGAGAAGGACTACTGGTTCGGCACGATCGCCGTGAGTCACGAGCTGATCGGTGGAGACGCCTTCTTCACCACCTTCGAGATCGAGAACCCCGAGCAGGCATACCCCCTGCCGTTCCACAGCTTCCTCACCGCTGATCTGTACGACTGCGAGGGGCGCAAGGCCTACTCGGTGTACGGAACCATGCAGACAGTCCAGGAGCCAGGACGACCTTGGATGTCGACGAGTTCGGTCTCCTTGAACCTTCCCCCGAGGGGTGGGCCTTACGCCGCGTGGGTGGTGATGGTCCGCAGCAAGGGCCGTGCAGCGGAGACCTTCACCATCACCGACGGCGGGCCTGGATTCACCCTCGCGTGCGATGGAAAGTACCGCCGCAACAAGCAGACGTTCTGGGAGCCGAGGTTCGACGCCGCCCGCCCCCCGAATGCTGCGTTCAACAAGCCCATCAAGGCTGTTCTGGGGCAACATGTGCGCTCCTTCGGCCGCCCGACTGGTGTGGCGAAGGTCGGCTCGGCGGTGAACCTTGCGGGTGCCAAAGACCGGAGCGGCAAGCCGAACTGCGGGCTCAACGTCCGGATCGATTGGCCGCAGCGGCCCACGCTGGAGCCGTCGATCAGCGGCAGCTCGTGCGGTCCGTACGGCTACCGAATCGACGCGGAGTCCTACTTCCGGAAGCGCCGGGCGGACGGGTCGTACCAGACTGTCAGGGCTCCGTCACGGGGAAAGCGCTTGACGTTGGCGTCGAACTTCTTCGTGCGTGGCCACAACTACGTCAAGGAGTTCGACTTCGGGGTCATCAAGTAGCTCGGGCTCACCTGCGATTGGTCAGCCGGCGATGATGCGGGCGACCTCGGGGGAGGCGTAGAAGGGTTCGAGCTGGGCTCGGAAGATGCGCTCGAGGTCACCAGACTCGGTCAGGGCGGCGATGACGCTCGGCGCGATGCGCACCAGGTCGGCCACGAGGTCGGCTTGAGCCAGGTCGAGGGCGTCGAGCAGCTCGGTCGGGGTGTAGCCACCGAATCGTTCGAAGAATGCCTCGACCACGACGCGCCCGAGCTCGGCGACGTGCTCGGAGGCCAGACCTGCTACGGCGAGCTCGTGGACGGCGTCCGCCACGCCAGCAATGTCTTCGCGAGTGGCCACGCCGTCCAGGCCGGTCACTCGCTGCGCTGCGATGAGGTCCCAGACCTGCAGCACGGCTTCACGGGTGGTCGGGTCGTCGATGGTCTCGATCAGGATTCGGTTGAGCCGCCGCACAGCGAAGGTGCCGCCCTTGCCGACGGTGTCGCCGAGCAGCCCCTCGAGCTGCTTGTCGGCGGCGCCGATCATCTTGGAGGCGGCGTTGGTGCCGAGCGAGACCAGGGAGCCGAGGCCGGGCAGCTTGTCGGCGACCGCCTTGTTGGCCTGCAGTACTTCGCCGACGATGCGGCCCATGAAGCGCGAGGCCATGGTGCCGACCAGCGGACTGGCGGTCAGTTGCTCCAGAGCCCGGTCGAGCACGGGGCTCAGTGCGAGCAGCTCGTCGAGCACTGCTTCGACCCGCTGCCGATCGACGACGTCGGCCAACGTGAAGGGCTCGGTCGGACCGTCGTGCAGGACGCCGATGGCCACCTCGATGATCGCGCCGACGGCGGCGCTGCCGGGCACCGTCGCCAGAGCGCGCGCCACGATCGCGGTGATGGCGTCCTGGTCGATCAGGTCGACGATCTGATGACTACCCGCCGCCTCGAACAGGTCGTTGGCCAGATCGGCGACGGTCGAGTCCAGCCGGTCGCCGGTCAGCCGGCCGAGGTGGTAGGCGACCTGGGCGTCGAGCAACTGCTGGGCAGTCGAGGGAGTGGTGGGCACGGCACGACGCTACGGGACGTCACGGCTCGAGCCCGCTGAGGTCGGGTGGCACGTCAACCGCGTGCCCGCGCAGGACCTCGATCGGCACCAGCTTCAGCACAGCCTCGTTGGTCGAGGCCAACACGACCGGTGCAGCCACGCCGTCCCGATGAGCCCGCGCCCAGTTCAGTGCTGTGACACACCAACGGTCGCCCGGCGTCAGGCCCGGGAAGCCGTAGAGCGGCATCGGCGTGCCGAGGTCGTTGCCGATGCTGCGTTGGTGCTCGAGGAACTCCGCGGTGGCCACGGCGCAGATCGTGTGACTGCCCTGGTCTTCGGGGCCGGTGTTGCAGCACCCGTCGCGGAAGAAGCCGGTCATCGGGTCGGTGCTGCAGGGTTCCAGCTCGCCACCCAGCACGTTGCGCTCGCTCACGGCATCTACTCTCACACCAACTCGCCTGCGGCGCGCGCCACTACGCTGACGACGTGCTGATCACCAACCACGTGTTGTCGGGTGCGCTGATCGGAGCTGTCGCTCCCGGTCCGCGGTCGGCGTTCGTGGCGGGCATCGCCTCGCACTTCGCGCTGGACACGGTGCCGCACTGGGGCAACCCCAGTCGATCGGTCTTCTTGCGCGTGGCCGTCATCGACGGCCTGGTCGGTCTCACGGCGATGGGGCTGATCGCCCGCCACGCAAGCGAGCAGCGGCGCGCCACGGTGGTGGCCGGGATGTTCGGCGCGTGCCTGCCCGACGCCGACAAACCGAGCGACCTGTTCTTCGGTCGCTCGCCCTTCCCGGCGGCGCTCGATGCCTGGCACATCCGGATCCAGCGCGAGTCTCCACGTCGGATGCCGCAGGAGGTCGCCGTTGCCACCGCGGGCGGCTTGCTGGTGCGGGGTGCGCTGCGTCGGCTGGCTCGCTGATCCCGGCCGTCAGACCGGGTGACCGAAACTCGCGCCGCGCGCGTCTGTTTCGTACGCCAGGTGCGAGTTTCGCCTGCCGGCAGGCGAAGCTCGACTAC